>JAUXNR010000243.1 GCA_030682755.1 Flavobacterium sp. | reverse complement strand
CCGTGTTGGCCAGCCCTATTGCACTCTTTTGTATAAAACTTCTGCGATTGATGTTTTTCATTTTATAATCATTTTTTTCCCGGGTCAATATAGTAATTTATAAACATTCTATAAACATTGACTTCACATAATAAAACAGATTGTATATTTTTGGCGTTTTAACTTTAAAAAATCAAATTATATGAAAAAAATTCTGCTGTTTTTTACTTTGTTTGCATTTGTAGTAACTATTAGTGCCCAAAACATTCAAACACATTATGATTTTGGTAAAGACCGGGGTTTTGTGACCACCACAGTCGAAATGTTCAAACCCGACAAATTAGGTAATACCTTTTTCTTTATTGATTTTGATTATGGAATTCCCGGCCATGATTTTATGAGCAATGCCTATTTTGAAATTGCGCGGGTGATGACAATCAAAAAATCTGCCTGGGGAATCCACGGTGAATACAACGGTGGGTTTGGAAAGATTGCAAATGTTGACGGTTACTTTTCGGTAAATAATGCCTGGCTGGGCGGGGTTGATTATTCGTGGAATGCAAAAGATTTCTCAAAAGGATTCTCGCTGAAATTATTGTACAAGGAAATTCAGAAAAAACAGAGCTCGTTCCAGTTAACAGGAGTTTGGTATGTAAACTTTGCCAAAGGTAAAATGTCGTTTACAGGTTTTGCCGATTTCTGGAAAGAAGATTCTGACTTCAATTTCGACGGAAAAACCGATGCAACATACACTTTCCTTGCGGAGCCGCAGCTTTGGTATAATATCAACGGCCATTTCGCGGTGGGTAGCGAAGTTGAGTTAAGTAATAATTTTGCCGGAATGGAAGGATTTAATGTAATGCCAACCTTGGGCGTTAAATGGACATTTTAACCTATTTCAATAAACTTATACCGTTATGTTAGAAAAATATTTCAACTTAAAACAAAACAAAACAACCGTTAAAACAGAAGTACTTGCTGGTTTAACCACGTTTATGACCATGGCCTATATTCTGGCTGTGAATCCCGATATACTAAGCGCCACCGGAATGGACAAAGGCGCAGTATTTACAGCAACTGCGTTATCTGCAATGGTTGCTACTCTGGTAATGGCTTTGTATGCCAAATTACCTTTTGCAATGGCTCCGGGAATGGGGTTGAATGCGTTTTTTGCTTTTACTGTTGTGCTTGGCATGGGTCATTCGTGGCAGTTTGCACTTACTGCAGTGTTTATCGAAAGCTTGATTTTTATTGCTCTAACCACCTTTAACATTCGCGAAATGA
>JAUXNR010000490.1 GCA_030682755.1 Flavobacterium sp. | reverse complement strand
TATTGATGGATGGGTAGGTCATTTAGGAGCATTGCTTGAGCCTCTCTACGATGCGATGGTGAATGTTATAAAAAATGACGGTTATCTACAAGTAGATGAAACACCCACCAGGGTACTAGACAAAAACAAGAAAGGAGAATGTCATAGAGGGTATTATTGGGTATATTACTCTCCTCTGAAACGAATGGTTGTTTTTGACTATCAAAGGGGTCGCAATAAAGAAGCCCCACGAAAAATACTGGATGATTTTCAAGGCTATCTGCAAACAGATGGATACGCTTCATATGCTCAATATCACAACAAAAAAGGTGTTAAACACCTAGCTTGTTGGGCACATGCGCGCAGGTATTTTGAGCAAGCATTAGAGCAAGATAAAGTTCGGGCTGAATATGCATTAGAGCAAATCCAAAAGCTATATGCTATTGAACGTGAGTTGAAAGAAATCTCAGCCGAACAACGAAAAGAACAACGGCTACAAAAATCTTTGCCCATTATAAATGATCTCGGCAAATGGATAAGTGAGCAAAATAAACAAGTATTACCTAAAAGCCCGATAGGAAAAGCATTCTTATATAGCATCCATCTTTGGGATAGCTTACAAAACTATTTATATAATGGTGAGCTTTTAATCGATAACAACTTAATCGAAAACTCCATTAGACCAAATGCTTTGGGTAGAAAAAACTTCCTCTTTGCTGGGTCTGATGAAGGAGCTAAACGTTCAGCTATGTTTTATACCTTCACAGGCACTTGCAAACTTCACGGAATAGACCCATTACTTTGGTTGACTACAGTCCTTGAAAAAATAGCTGACCAAAAAGTCAACAAACTGTTCGAACTCTTCCCTGAAAATCTTTTCCCAAAACAATCAACATAAGATCCAAACATTTTTTGAAAAAAAATCAAAGGGTGTACTTGCACGGGTGGATACGAAATAGAATTGTCATTCCATAATTTAACGTGATCCGATAGAGCTATCGGATCACGTTAAATTAAAACTTTTTGAAAAAAAAGTGAAAAA
>JAUXNR010000232.1 GCA_030682755.1 Flavobacterium sp. | reverse complement strand
GTTAGAGGAGGTTGTTCCCGGTGAAGACGAAGAGGATGAGGAGATTATATTATACAGTCAGTCTGTGGATAGAACTTCGAATTACTTTACGTTGAATATGTTTACCGGTTTACAATTGGGCACTACTTATAGATTGCGAGTGGCGTTAGGCTTTAATGGAGTGTTTGGACCATATGGTTCAGGTAAGGATTGTAGTGTTACGTATGTTACTGCAGAAGATAAAGCACCATTGTTACGCACTGTGGTTGATGAAGAGACTGGTTTGATGGATTCTTTTGCGGCAGTAGCGTATCCGAATCCGTTTGCAGCTAGTTTCAATTTAGATATTAAAGCGAGTGCTACATCCCCTGTTAGTATTGTTGTTTATGATATGATGGGTCGTTTGTTGGAGAGTAGCACGATTACAGTTGCTCAAGCGAATAGCACAAACATTGGAGGGAACTATCCTACGGGTGTTTACAACGTGGTTGTAACACAAGGAGAGGAAGTGAAGATGATTCGGGTTGTGAAGCAGTAACTGAGTTGCTGAGATGCTGAAACAAGTTCAGCATGACAGTAGTCACAGAAATATAAATTAGACCTTCGAGAGATCGGGGGTCTTTTTTTTAGTAGGGAGAGGGAGAGGGGGAGTTTGGAGTTTTACAGACTGGTACTTCGGGTTGATTAGGACGCTTCGCTTTTTGTTTCACAGAGTTTCGCAGAGGAGGCACGGAGTTTCGCGAAGTTTTTCTCGTGAAGTTTTTCTCGTGAAGTTTTTTTTCTCGCAAAGTCGCAAAGTCGCAGAGACGTAGAGATGTGATGAGGGATAAAGACGCAAAAGACGCTTCGCTTTTTAAAGCCGCAAAGGTTGGAACGCGGAGCTACTTTTTTCTTGTGAGGATTTTTTTTCTCGCAAAGTCGCAGAGACGCAGAGATGTGATGAGGGATAAAGACGCAAAAGACGCTTCGCTTTTTAAAGCCGCAAAGGTTCGAATGCGGATCTGCCTAACGGCAGACAGGTGAGACGGTTTTTTTCTCACAGAAAGCACAGAAAGAACGGAATTTGGCTTTGTCAACGCTAACTTAACTATAAATAATCCGTTACGAGTATTTTTAAATAATCTCAATTACATGCACCACTGTCAAACTTGTTTCAGCTTCTTTCTTCTTTTACTTCTTTTTGTTGGATCGTTGTTTCTCACAGAAAGCACAGAAATCACGGGATTTGGCGTAGCTAGGATGGGTGTTTTTTTATTAGAATTTATGTGTTTGTTTGGGGG
>JAUXNR010000231.1 GCA_030682755.1 Flavobacterium sp. | reverse complement strand
CTAACGGTAATCCACTGTACACTAAATGAATTCCACGCTCAACGGCTCCATATCGTTGCCCTTCTTTTGATAAAGCTTTTGAAACGGCATGAAAAGCTGCCACTTTTGGGAAATGAGTCTCATAAGAGAGTCGTAATGATTCATCATGAATAGGGGAATAATTAATATGAGCCCCACGTAAACTCAATACCAATTTCATCCCAAACTCCTGTACCCACATCCAATCACCGATAGATTTAGCCCATTGCAAATGAAAAACATCAGGCTGATGGTACAAAACAGGATAACTCTTTAATTTTTGCAAAGTTCCCGAACGCTCTTGTTGAGCAAGAATTTTATCCAGTTTCCTTTTGGCCTTGGCTTTGAACAACAGCAACAAAACCGTGTATTTAAAAAGGTGCCAAGCCTTATGCATTTTTCCGCCATAACCTACTACGGTTACATTAGGAAACGCATAACTAACCTTTGTCTTCATTGCTCCGAACAAAACCAATTCCACGCCTTCTTTAGCCAAACCATGTATCAAACGATCAATAAAAACAGGTGGTGGCAATTCTCCGGTGTATAAAGCTACTTTCATGAAACAACATATTGGGTAAAAATAGAAAAAAAAGAGAGTGGTTGGTAAAGTTGAGGTAAAACAAAATCAGGTAAGAAAGTATCTATATTAGAAAACTTAAATGAACTTATTCCTTAAACTTCTATGCCTATTATGTTTAAAAAACTCAGTTTCTCAGTATCTCAGTAACTCAGCCTCTTTTCTAGCAAACACAGACAAAGTCAACAATGTACTCACCACATGTGAATGCTTCAAATGCTCTTGTTGAAAACCAACATAGAATTGTTTCACAATAGTTTGGTCTATTAAAGAGTCTAATGAAGGGTTTTCAAACAACCACTTTCGCAATTGAATATCATTGGCTGTCCCTAAAAATTGGTTTTCATAATTGTTCTTTACCAGCTTTTTAGCAAAAACGGTGTTATTTAGTTTCTGAAATACACGAAATGGTAGATTCCAAGGCATTTTATTCCAATGATAATGGTACAAATTAAACGGTCGATGGTCTTGCCAAGTGATTTTTGCTAAGGCAGGATTCCGAAGTTTAATATATGCAATTTGAAGTTGACGCCCTGCCAAATAACGTTCCGGAACACTACATATGAATTCACACATTCGGTTATCAAAATAAGGTAACGCAATAGGCTTCATGGTTTCAAAAAAACTGAGATTTACAGCAGTCCAACGTGGTGCCCAATACAAACTTTTAAACGCACGAATTTGTGCATTCGCACTGTTTGGAATGTTAACAGCTTGTAATCCTGCTGTAATTCGTTCGCGCAAATACGTGGAAAAATCGCCTTCTAAATGCCAATGCTTCCATAATGCTTCTGCTAAAGGTACACCCATTTTTTTGAGCACTTTGTGAAACAAGACGTTTACTTGACCTTCAAAAGACAAATCTTCTGCTACTTTCATGTCGTCAAACAAAACATCGCCCCAATGGCCTAAACAGAATACATCACCCATGGTCTCCCATTGCTCCATCACCGCCACTTGACGTGGATGGGTAAACTCTGTATAACACCCATTGATAGTCGCAATTTTTTCAATATTTTCCCATAAATACCCTTCGGGAATTGTCATTTTTTGAAAAGGGAAGCCGCAAACGGCAGCAATTTGTTCACTATAACGGGTTTCAGGATGCCCGTGTGCCAATTCATAACTGTAGGCATGAACGTCTTTTTGCAAATACTTTAAGGCAGCGGCTTGCGTACGACTGTCTAATCCTCCTGACAAAGGCAAAATCACTTTTTGATCTCCAACTTGTTCCTGAATAATAGTTTCAAACAGCTGAGCAAACTCAGAAACAACTTGTTCAAAAGGTCGTTCCACAGGAGTATGATGCCAATTAAAATAAGAAGTCTCTGAAACCGTTTTTTCACCATCCAACACATACCGCTTTCCTGGCAACAACACCATTTGCTCCCGATAATACGTGTCGGATTCCATAAAAAAACCGGTTGCGGCAAACACACAAATGGCTTTCAAGTCAAGGGTTTTACCGTTACCGATGAATTGTTGACGGTGAGGAAGAATGGGTGTTTCTATGGTTGTCATTTTTTTGGAATCGATAAATAAAGTGCACTATGGCGTTCAATTTCTAAAGATAAAGAATAATGTGAAGCAACATGCTGTTGAAACTGTTGTCCCAATTGCTTAATGGAAATAGGGTCTAACAAAAGTAATTGTTTTAATTTTTGCTCCAATTCCTCCACATTTCCGGCAGGAAAAAGAAAATCAGGAAAGTTAGCCAACTGGTCTTTAATTCCCGGAACATTGGAGCCTAACACTACTTTAGCATTAGCCATCGCCTCTAAAAGTGCTACAGGTGACCCTTCTTTTCTTCCTTCGTTCAAAGTGGGCAAAACAAACAATTCGGCATGATCTAAAAAGGGTTTCACGTCAAGCTGTTTTCCTGAAAAAAGAATTTGATGTTCCAGTTGCTTTGCAACAACCGTTTTTTTTAATTGGTCGGCATACGCATTGTTATCATCACCTATAATCCAAACCACCCATTGTGAAAATGCATTTGCAATTTTTTCAAATGCGGCAATCAATACTTCAATACCTTTTACAGGAACTAAATTAGCCACACAGATTATAATCCGTTTATCCGTTTCCGTTTTCATCCTAGTTCGAATCTCAGGCTTAGGGACATCCGGCTTGAATGCGGTTAAAGAAACACCTCTTGGAATTAAGACGGTTTTACGGCTTGAAGGATAAAACGTTTGCTGCATATCCGTATTTTGAACCGCTATTTTTGTCGCTAAAAAAGAACGCAACCGCCAACTGTTTTTTGACGCACCACCCCAACTCATATTCTTTTTGGTAAACACCCAAGGTATTCCGGCTATTTTAGCGGCCAATGGTTCCGTGTAATTGGAACTGTAATGAAAACTGTGAATGAGATCCGGCTGAAGGGTTTTAAAATACTGAGCCAACTTTAAACACGCTTGAAACATAGAAAGCAAAGGCCGTTCTTTAGGTAAAAAATCAGCTATATATACCGGAATTCCTGATTGCTTCACCGTTTCAAAATAGGCTCCTCGATCGTGCAGACACAAAATGGCTACTTCAAAAACAGAAGCATCTAAACCTTTTGCCAAGTGCAACAAAGCCTTGCCGCTTCCGGCTGTATCAAAATTAGGAATCGTATAGAGGATTTTTAATTTAGTCTTTTCCATACTTGAAAAAAAGGATTAAATTTTAGTTTTGGTGATAAGCGATTAATTAATAAACTAATAGGGTTGAAAAGTAAAAAATCTCTTTTAAAATCAAATAATATAGGGTCATTGATTATGCTTTCTAATGAATTCCCTGCACGATGCAATAGCAATAGATCCAATTGGAGTTGTCGCTGAACTATTTTGAATGCCTCCGAATTACTTTTTACAATACTATCGGCATAAAGTTGTTTCTTTAAATTAAAATACGACCAAACCGTTCCATCTATAGCAGCATTGGTTTTTGAGACAGTAGATTGAGCATGCCTAAAATAAAAAAATAATGTTTCACTATAAAAAAAACCTGTATACAATAGTCCTAATCGAATAAAAAGAAAGGCATCTTCACCTGTTTTAATACTATGAAAACCTCCTAATTTTTTTACTATTTCTGTTTTTATAACAATAGCACCGGGTCCTTGCAGATAAAAATAATGTCGTAACCAAATGAGACCTAATGTTGGAGGATTGTTAATTCCTTCAATAAAACCATCTATCGGATGTAATACTTCTCTTCCATCTTCATAATATCGTTTAGTACGACAAAACACAAATTCAACAGGATGTTTTTCTAAAATAGCTATATCCTTTTCCCATTTTGTTTTATGAATTTTATCATCACAATCTAAAAAAGCTAAATACTCCCCTTGAGCTTCAGCTATTCCCTTGTTGCGTGCATGACCAGCTCCTTGTTTGGACTCGCTGAGAATTTGATAAGAAAATTGTACTATTTGTAGCTCTTTATGCAACACTTCTAAAGTGTTATCTGTTGAATTGTTATCAATAAATAATACTTCAATAGTGGGATAGGTAACTTGATTAAGCTGTTCTATCAAACCGGTGATAAAAATTTCACTGTTATAAAGAGGAATAATGATACTTAACATTTTAATATAGCATATAAAGTAAACAAAGCCCACTTCGCATCCACTTTGCCTTGCATATGGTCTTGCAATAAGGTTTCCAATTCTCTTCGTTGAAAACCAAATTGGGACACATCGGTTTCTAATAAGGTTTCAAAAAATGTTTCTTTCAAATCTTCTCGTATCCATCGTGATAAAGGTACTGAAAATCCCTTTTTAACGGTTTCTCTTGGAATAGAAGGATATTCTTTTTGAAGTAATTGTTGTAACAATTCCTTTTGTTTCCCACCACCTCCATTTAAAAGAGGGTCAATACGCATACTCGCTTCAATCATTTTTTTCTGCAAAAAAGGGACACGAACTTCCAGACTGTTCTCCATACTCGCCAAATCCACTTTACGTAATGTTTTTTGCATCATGCCATAAAACTCGGCTTTTTGCATCTGTTGCAACAACACTCGCTCGTCTGAAGTATTCGGATAATCATAAACATTCCAGCTTTCAGGTAATCGACTATGTTTCAAATCGGGGGCTATACTTTCCAACCAGTTCTTTCTAAATCTGGAATGTAAGGCTTCATGGGCGGTGTCTTGCCTTTTGGATAATATAACACTGTTTATTTTATCCGTTTTAAACAAGTATTTGTCCGCTCCATACATACCTTTTTTAAGCAATGAAGGCCAATGCTGATAAGGAGCATTCTTTGCAATACTCCAAAAACGCTCGTACCCAAAAAACAATTCGTCACCACCATCGCCACTTAAAGCCACAGTCACATCCTTTTTGGCTAATTTTGAGACCAAATAAGTGGGCAAAATACTAAAATCAGCCAAAGGTTCATGAAGCGATGCCATAGCTTCACTCCAATAAGGAACAACTTCTTGTGCTGATAAATTCCAAATCGTTTGATGACATCCTAACGTTTTAGCAAAGGCAGTAGCCCTTTCTGTTTCATCGTGTTTTATACTGTCTGAACCAATAGAAAATACGTTCAATTTGTTATCAATTGCCGAAGCTTTTGCAGCAACTAAAGGAGAATCAACACCTCCGGATAAAAAAGCACCAAGTGGCACATCGGCGAGTAGTTGATCCTGAACGCATTCAGCAAGAGTTATATCAAGGAGTTGCAAGGCTTCCTTTTCATCAGTAATGAAATCACTACCTGAGTTGGGAAATTCCCAAAAGCGTTCTTGCTGCATCGAACCGTCTTGAAAAAAAGTAAGGTGTTCTCCGGGCAACACTTGATACGTATGGTGATACAATCCAAAAGGTGCCGGTACAAAATGTTGCTGCAGATACAGCTTCAAGACCTTTGCATCAATAGACTCATTGTCAAAATCAGGATGTTTTATAATCTGATCATATTGACTAGCAGCTACAATATGTTTACCTTTTTTACCATAAAAAAGCGGCTTAATACCGGCAAAATCGCGAACCAAGTGAAGTGTTTTGTTTTCATGATCATAAATACCTAAAGCAAACATACCGTCTAAAACACGAATGGTTTGTTCAATACCCCACTCTTCCAGACAGGTCGTGATGGTTTCCGTGTCACTATGTCCTCTAAAATTTGTAAACTTCAATTGTTTACGCAAAGCCAAGTGATTGTAAATCTCCCCATTAAACACCAAAGTATATCGTCCACCAAAACTGTGCATCGGTTGTTCACCCGCTGAAGAAAGCTCTAAAATAGCCAACCGATTAAAACCCATTTGAATAACCGACTCTTGATTCCAATAACCCTGTGCATCCGGCCCTCTTTTTTGAGATAGCGAAAGGAGGTTTATAAAAGACATTTTATCGTGTTCCTGTTGAGGATTATAATCGAGAAGAAAACCGCACATAAATTAAGTATTTTTCAAAATGTTACTCCAAATAAAATGAAATATAGTTAGCAATCTCTTTTTCGATAGTTTGTAATTCTGTATAAAACGCATTCTTTTGAATTAAGACTCTAAGCCCATCATCATCAATTATGAGCTTTGTTTTTTCATAGAGTTCCACAAAATCATAATTTGAAAATAACATTCCGTTTTTACCATGTTCAATTACTTCAGGAATACCGTTTACATTGGAAGCTATCACCGGAAAACCGCATTTTAAAATATAATACAGTATGTTTGGAATTCCTTCATTTAAAGTAGGCATCCAAAAAATATGCATATCTTTTAAAAACTCTGGATAATTCTCCTCCGAAACATAGCCGTGCAAATAAACAACATCTTTCAAACCTAATTCTATAATTAAATAGTTTAATTTTTCAAATTCTTGACCATTTCCCTCTGAACCTCCAATAATATGATACGCAACTTTATATCCTTGATTTATTAGGGTTTTTATAGCCATCAAAGACTCTGAGAGACATTTTTTCCAATGAATTCTTGAAATGGTAAAAATATTGATCGTTGTATCCAATTTTTCAACAATAGGAGCTTTGAAAGTTGAAGTAAGTTTTGGAGTTCTGTATATTGTTTGAATTTTAGACG
The DNA here is from genome assembly GCA_030682755.1 of Flavobacterium sp. Lineage (GTDB taxonomy): Bacteria > Bacteroidota > Bacteroidia > Flavobacteriales > Flavobacteriaceae > Flavobacterium. The sequence continues at coordinate 15,044 of JAUXNR010000231.1, read as the reverse complement.
CTTCAATACCAAATCTGTTAACAACCCTTATTTTTAAATCCTCACAAACTGAATGTATTTTCCAAGCATTTTTTAAAACAGCAATTACAAACTTTTCCCTAGATTCTGATGTGATTGGTAAAATAGTAACATCATAACCTCGTAATGAAACCACATACTTTATTTTGTTGTTTTTCATATATTCCACAACATCATTATTCAACGATTGGATATTGTGAAAATGAAAAATTGCTTCTTTATTTTGAAGTACAAAATAAAATTTTGAAACTAATTTTAATTGCTTTTTAAAACTAAACTGTCTCAGACTATTATAATTAGCTAGGTATAAAAAAATGTTTTTACTGTATTTTCGAATAACTGTTTCAAATCTTGATTTTTCAATTACTTCAACTTGGTATTTACCCGGAAAAAAATCAGTTTTTACTTTTGAAATAATTTCAATTTTTAAATTTTTTGCCTCACAAATCCCATCAATAAACCTAGTGTTATAGGGTTGATATTTCGTTGGAAATGAAGAAAAAACTTGTATAATTTTCATAGTATTTATATAGTATTTTTAATCCGTACTTCTTATTAATTTTATTTTTTTTTCAATTTCAATCACTTTTCCAGATAAAATGGCATACATAATATAAAGCATAATCTGTATTTTTTGAATACTTGTAATCTCTTTCAAAAAAAGAGTCTCTTTGAGTAAATAAAAATAATTCTTATTGGAAAGTAAAAGTCTAAAATCAATCATACACAACAAAAAATATCTTTTGGCTCCTTTAAAATTATCATTTTTAATAAAATAGTGCAGAATTCTTTTGTGAACAGTCAACTTAGATTTTAACTCATAACCTTTCTTGGTTGTCTTGACACTTATGGATTCACTGTGCTTTCGAATTAAGTATAATTCCTCCGGAATATTAGAAATAGTAATTTTCGGGTTTGAACTAAACAGTCTAAAAAAAAACTCTAAATCTTGTGATTTCAATATACTTTCATCAAAGCGTTTGTCTTGCAAAACTGCTTTTTTAATCATAAATGTCGATGTAATAAAAACAATTTTTTTAGTAATTAAATCATCAATAATATCTCCTGAAAAAAACACATTGTATAAAGTATCCTTAAAGAGCGTTTCTCCAAATTTAGAATACCCACAAAAAACAACATCAGTATTTGGGTGCTTAAGTAAAAAAACTTTTTTTAAAATAAAGTTTTTTTTCATCAAATCATCACTATCAAACCAATTTACATACTCCCCATTACTCCTTTCAAAACCATAATTCCTGCATGCGTTAGCTCCTTTGGGTCGATCAACTGGTCGATGATAATACTTAAAACGAGCATCTTTGAGCACATACTTTCCAACTACAGTATCCGTATCATCTGTGCTTCCATCGTCCACAACAATACATTCCCAATTGGTGTAGGTTTGAGTACTAATACTATCTAAAGTTTCACCTATTAAATGAGCACGATTAAAGACAGGCATAATGATAGATACCAATGGGGTTTCTTCCGGCAATAGTTGTGAATGCAAGTCAACTTCCATAATACATAGCGACTAAAGTGTCACCTAATTTTTGAATGGTGTATTGTTCTTGAACCCATTGATGCCCTTTTGCTCCCATCTCATTTCTTACCATAGGGTTTTGGTATAAAAATAGTACTTTTTCCACAAAAGCCTCCAAATTATTTTCAGCAATTAAAAACCCTGTCTCAGTATCTTGCAAACCATACTTCACGCCTCCCACATCTGCCACTACCACAGGTACTTTAAAATACTGTGCCTCTTGAATCACCAATCCTTGGGTTTCGGCTCGGCCTGTATTTTCTTCCGTTCTGCCTGAATAAATAAATACTGATGCAGCACTCATGTAGCCAAAAACAACTTCTTGCGATAAAGCCCCCAACCATTGTATGTGTCTCTCAATCCCTAATTGCAGGGCTTGAGCTTTTAAATTCAGCTCCTCCTCGCCTTCTCCTATCATCAAGAGTTGAATATCCGTAACACCTTGTTGTACCAAAGCGGCTAGGATAGCTAAAGCTCTATCCGGTCCTTTTAAAGCCATCAACCTTCCGCAATAAACAAGCGTAAAACAGTCTGATTTTGGCAAATCTAAATACGGTTTCAAATAGGCTTCGTGGAAACCAACCGGCAAAATCTGTACATTTTTCAAATTAGGATGGACACGCTTAAGAATACTTTCTAAATAAGGCGTATTGACAGTAAACCCATCAAAGTGTGTGAACAAATCAGCATATACCTCGCGATACTCCACCACTTTTGACGGCGTCAAATCAGAGCCGTGAAAAGAAACAAAACAACGCTCTTCAGTAAGAATGCCGAGTTTTTTTAGTCGGGCTACTTTTACACCGTTAAAACCAAAATGACAATGAACCACATCATACTTTCGGTGTAGTAAAAAAACAGGCATGTCCCAATACGCTTTCCGAAGAACAGCCTTCTTCGAACCCGAGAAAGGAATCATTAATGAAAAAAGTAACTTGTAATTTAATTCGAAAGCATGCTTCCAAAAAAACAGAAACATACCTTCCAGAATTCCCCACTTCGACTTCTCATTTTTAAAATGCGTTACGGTGTGTTTCTCCAAACCATAATCGTTCACCAATTGATGCACAACAGCATCTGCACTCGAATTATAGGAAAATATTGTACAATCATGCCCCCTGTCTATCATATCAGCAATCTGCGTAGCAATAAACGTCTCCGTCACGCTCGGAAAGGTAGTTACAACATATAAAATGCGAAGTGGCTCCATGAAGTAAACTTAGTGATTTTTTTTGAGGTGATGAGGATTTAGGTGCTAAGGGACTGAGGCTCTAAGGTTCTAAGGTTCTAAGGTTCTAAGGTATAAATTTACAGGTTCCATATCTGTTGCAAAAGAAATTTCAAAATTTTAATTCCAAATTGATAATTCGCAATTCACAACTTCTTACCGTAACCATCGATAACCCTTACCTACAAACCTATAGGCCAAATAACCCAAAATAGTCCGTATCAAATGAACTCCGTCCAAAAGCTTCACATCTTCTTTAATCACTTTTCTAAAATAGTTCTTTTGTATCGTTGGATTTTTTTGACTCAAAGAAAAACGTAAAATCTGAAGATACAAATCTCGTAAATGGGCTCTAAACACCCTTACTTTTCCGAGCTTTCTATCTTTTATAAAAGTCAAGTGTCTTTTTCTAAGGTCAAAAGCAGCTTCAAGTTTTTCCAGATTCAACTGAATAATATTGGTTTTCAAAGAACCTTCATGTTGTCTGTAATACACCAAAGATTCTTCTAAATAAATCAAATTCGGATGTTGATACAACAGTCGCATTGTAAAATCCCAATCAATTAAAATAGACAGCGATTCGTCAAACAATTGTTGTTGCTTTTCCAAGAAGGTTCGTTTCCAAAGCGGACCACAAACATAAAAAGTTACAAGGCCGGCATAATAGTCCTCCAGCAAAGAGGTGCTTTGAATAGTATTGGTTTGAAGTACTTTACCGGTTTTCAAATCAGTTTGCGTCACAAGAGCTACAACAGCGTCACACTCATCAGTCATGGCTTGAATATACGTTTCAAAAGCATTGGGAACTAACAAATCATCACTGTCCAACCAATAAATTAAATCCCCTTTACTGGCTTCAAAACCAATGTTTCTACTGGCGGCTGAACCCTTTTTACGGGAATCCGGTCTAACTAAAAATTGAAATCTGGAATCCTTGTTAACGTAATGCATGAGCCGTTCTGCAGTAGCATCCGTACTCTCATCATCCACAATAATACATTCCCAGTTCGTATAGGTTTGTGCCAAAACACTATCCAAAGTGGCACCAATCAAATGAGCTCGGTTATATGTGGGAATGATAATGGAGATTAAAGGCTTATGCATTGTAGGATTTAGAATTTAAGATTCTCTCTACAACATCAATCAAATCTTTAATTTTTTTTATACTTTTTTCTTCAGAATACAATTTATATAATACTGTCTTATTATGATGAAAAGATTTCTCTGTAAGATTAGAATTTAAATTCATTTGATTCAATTCTAGTATAGAATTCATAACGATACCTTCATTTTTAAAAAATTTATAAACTGGACTTTTTTCATTTATAAATAACTTAGCACCCAAATAACCCATTGAAATTATATTGCCCACTCCTTGTTGTCTGACATGATTAAAAATGAGTGTACCACAACTTATTAAGAGTTTATTATACTCTTGTAAAGACATGAATTCAGTAATAGGTAAAAAATTTTGTCCCAATAACCGTTTTCCTTCACTTATTATTTGATCTCTATATTCAATTGACCCTCCATAACTCAAAGGTACAACTACTTTACGATTTCTTAAATTCAATCTACTCAACTTAATGAAAACATCTAGATGATTATTAGTTGGATCTGCGGAATTGCCAACTAAAATATTAGACGCAAAAATTACATTTTTATTTATGGACTCCCCTAATAAGTCCTCAATTGAGCCATATGTAAAAGGGACAAATTTTATTTTTGGGTTGATTTTTTTTACTAAATTGAATTCTGTTGGCACCACTGGTGCAACTGCATCAATTTTTAATACTGCTTTATAATATTCCGTGTTAAAATTATTCTCTAAAATTACTTGAACTTTTTTTGGGATTAAAAAACCATACTTTTTCCTATTTTTGAAAAAATAAAAAGTCAATGAGTTATATATAAGCAGTTGTTTTAAAGATTGTTTTTTTTTAAATTTCTTATTAGTGTAAAATTCTAAATTGTTGTTTTTTAAAAGAGGCCATTTTCTATAAAAATCATAACCCCACAAAAACCATACTTTCACAATGTTTTCAGGTAATCTGTTTACAAGTGATTGTTTTGGGGCATCTAACGCATGAAGGAAAACAACTATATTTGACATTGAAACTACATAGTCCACAAAATTTTGGTTATCCTGAATCTCATTTAAAAAAATTGGTTTAGCTAATTTAGAAGTTACGTATTTAAAGGGTTGTTTATTCTTAGAATTAATCCAATAATCAGATTGATTAGGGCATGCAATTTCGAATAGTTTAATAGCAACATCAACAAACTTATCGTCATTGAAAACATGTATTATTTTGAAACTTTTCATTATTCATTATCGATAGGATTAATTTTTTTTTTAATTTCCGCAGGAACTCCTGCTACCATGCAGTTATCAGGCACATCTTTGGTTACAACAGCACCAGCAGCGACGATTACATTTTTTCCTATTGTTAGTTTAGGTAACAATGTACTATTTGTTCCAAACACACAATAATCACCTATGTTACAATTACCGGAAATATGTGTGCCGGGTGACATTTCTACAAACGAACCAATTGTACAGTCATGACCAATCGTACAATTTAAATTAATCAAAACTCCTTTATTCAAAATAATATCATTCGTTATTATTACACCGGGCATGACAAGACTTCCATAACCTATTTTATTTCCATAGTGTCCAATTTTAGCCAATGGGCTAATAACTGAAGTTAATTCTCCTCCCAATTGTTCAAACACTTCAGCCATTTTCTTTCGCAAAATCGGATTACCGATACCAATTGTAAATCGGTTATCGACTTTTTGAAAATATTTTTCTGCTTCGGTATAAGATTTCAAAACCGGAAATTGATTGTATAATAAATCCGAAACATTGTTAGACACATCATCATAAAAAGTCAAATTTTCCAATTCGTTTAAATCATGGAGCACTTCTAATACTTCTTTGGCAAATCCTTTGGCACCTATCACTAACATACTCGCTGATTAATTAGGGTTACAATTTTTTCTAAATCAGCTGTTTCTAATCCTACGAATAATGGCAAACAAAGTACACAAGAAGCCACTTGTTCAGAAACAGGCATTTTCTTTCCGGGTGAAAATTCCAACGTATTTAACGAAGGATAAAAATATCGTCTGGGTATAATTTGGTATTCTTTCAATTGTTGTTCTACGCTTAACAAATCTTCTTCTGATTCAAAAATGATTGGATAATAACTATAGTTCCAATCAGTAGAAGTTCTTATCCTTAGTCGTTTCAGTTTAGAAAAATTAAGATATTTATTATAGTAGTCCACAACTTTTTTTCGGGCTTCCAAAATGATTTCCATATAAGGCAAAACCGCTAACCCCATGGCTGCTTGTAATTCAGATAGTTTCCCATTGATACCCAAACCATGAAACGCCAATGGGCCGTTGTGTCCAAAATTATGGCTATAAAATAAACGGTGTTGTAAGGATTCGTCTTTGGCAAACATGGCACCACCTTCACCTGTATGAAATAATTTAGTAGCGTGGAAACTACAAGTACTCACATCTCCAAACTCAAAAATAGACTTTTCTTTATAATTAACCCCAAAAGCATGAGCAGCATCATAAATCACTTTCAAGTTGTTTTTGTTGGCAATTGCTTCAATGGCTTCCACATGACAGGGATTTCCAAAAACATGTGTGGCTAAAATAACCGTTGTATTTTCAGTAATGGCTTCGGCTATTTTTGTTTCGTCAATTGTTAAATACTCGGGATGAATATCTACAAACACAGGTGTGCAGTTTTCCCAAATAATCGATGCTGCAGTGGCTACATAACTGAAAGGTGTTGTAATGACTTCTCCCTTATTTGCAAGTAATTTCAAAGCTATCTGCAACGGAACAGTCCCGTTGTTTGTCAATACAATATTGGAAACATTAAGATGGTTTTTCAACAATTCTTCCAATTCCAACACTAATTCTCCCCGATTGGTCAACCATTGATTGTCCCATGCTCGTTGCACGTACATGTTATATTCCTCTATAGGCGGTAAAAATGTTTTGGTGACGCTTATCATCAGTTTAATTTTCAGACAACCATTTAAATTGAGGCTTGATGTATCCAGGTTCTCTTCCCATAAATACACCTAATTCTCTTCCTCCATCAACTACTGTAAAAGTAAAAATATCACTTCCTTTAAAAATCGATTTTCGTTTATCCTCTACTACAAACAATGTTAAATTAAACACCCCTGATTGTAAAAAATCAGAAGGAATTAAACATGTTATAATATTTAATCCTTTCTTTAATTGCGTTGAATTGTATTTATCATAAAAGGAGAACATTGTTTCTCCTAATTCATTTATAATATGATAGGTTAAATGGTACTTTGAAGCATCCTCATTTTTAAACGTAATCTTAGTGGTTAATGATATCTCTTGATCTTCAACAATTGGTTCACCTATATTTTTATTTTTATTTGAAATACTGATTTCATGCAATTGAAATTGCTTAAAATCATATTCCTTTTCAAAACATACTTGATTTGCTGCGTTTCCTTCGTTACCTCCTAAGTAGTAACTCACTGCTTCTTCAACATCTGCTATCAATTTCACTCTCCCGTACTCCAACACCAACCCCCTCGTACACAAACTCTTCACCGCCGCCATATTATGACTCACAAACAACACGGTACGTCCTTCACCTTTTGAAATATCCTGCATTTTACCGATAGCTTTTTTCTGAAACTCTGCATCGCCAACAGCCAACACCTCATCCACCACCAAAATCTCAGGTTCCAAATGAGCTGCTACTGCAAAGGCCAAACGTACGGTCATACCGCTACTGTATCGCTTTGTAGGTGTATCGATATAACGCTCACATCCTGAAAAAGCTATGATTTCATCAATTTTGGAAGCGATTTCCTTTTTGGTCATACCCAAAATAGCACCGTTCAAATAAATGTTTTCCCTTCCCGTCATTTCTGGATGAAAACCCGTGCCAACTTCCAATAAAGAAGCAATCCTGCCTCGGGTTTTTATCGTGCCCGTAGTTGGTGCTGTAACCCGAGATAGTATTTTCAGCAAAGTCGATTTACCTGCCCCATTTTTTCCAATAATTCCTAAAACCTCACCTTGTTTTACTTCAAAATTGATGTCTTGTAACGCCCAAACATACTGGCTTTCTCCTTTTGTACTTCTGTCATTGGATTCTCCTATCTTTAAATACGGATCTTCCTTTCCACGCACTGTATGCCACCAACGGTTCAAGTCATGGGACAATGTCCCTGTACCAATCTTTCCCAACCGGTATTGTTTCGAAATATTTTCAACTTTTAGAATCGTAGTACTCATGTATGCTGTTAAAGGGTTAAATGTAGTATTATTTTTTTAAATGGGAAATAGGAGTTGGGAGTAATTAGTTGGGAGTAATAGGTGAATCGTAATTAGTGATTGGTAATTGAGCTAGTACTTTCATCTATTTTTAAACACAGATTGGAGAAATTTTTAAAATCTGAAATAATCTTCATGGAAATGGCACTCCCAACTCCTAGCTCCCAACTTATGTTACTTATAACTAATCTACAATTACACAAGCCCCAATATAACACCCGCTGTCCTGCTGAGCCAGTCGAAGCATCTAGTATCATCCTTTTTAACTTTTAAACTCTTAACCTTTTAAACCTTTAAACCCCTAAATAACATCAATAAAACTCTTTTCCGTCCGGTTAAAAACAACCAGTCCTACCAAGAAAATTACTACTGAAAAGACAAAAGAGTACAAAAGCCCCCCGAAATCCAAGGTCCCCGAACCCATGAAAGCATACTTAAAAAAATCGAACAAACTGGTTAACGGATTTAAATAAACAAGTTGGTGGTATTTGGGGTCAATTTTCTCTAACACCAAAGAGGTGGGGTATACAATTGGAGTAATATACATATACAATGAAATCCCAAACGTAATGACAAAATTCAAATCGCGGTATTTCACCGTCAACGAAGAAATCAGCATACCAAAACCTAAGGCAATCATCGCAACGACTAACAATAACAATGGTGTTAACAACACATACCAATTCGGATGAATGGCCATTCCCTGTCCTAAATAATAGCCTAAAACAACAAGAAAAAACACAAATTGAATTCCAAACTTAATGGCGTTAGAGAGCACCACTTTCAACGGCATAATAATTCTCGGGAAATAAACCTTTCCAAAAATACTTTGATTAGCCGTAAACGTTTCAGATGTAGCTTTCATACTGTCTGAAAAATAAAACCACAAAATGTTTCCTGCCAATACAAACAAAAAGTAAGGAACTCCATCAGAGGGAATGTCTGCAATCTTACTAAAAATAACAAATTGAATTACCGATGTAAGCAACGGCTGAATAATAAACCAAATCGGCCCCAACACGGTTTGCTTATAAAATGTAACAATATCACGCTTCACAAACAAAAGCAACAAATCCCTGTAATGCCAAATCTCTTTATAATTAATAGAAAAACTTGATTTCTTACCTGAAATCTCAAACAGCCATTTTTCGTTATCTTCTTCCATGTCTTTTATTTGGAAGTCAAAAGTAATAAATTTTAATTGGAATTATGATGGGGGAGGTAAAAGTGCTGGGAGTTGGGAGGTGTGAGTTTGGAGTTTGGAATTTTCCCATCACTTTTGCCCTTACCTATCACATTTATCCATTACCCTCCAATAGCTCCACAAGCACCCCCCTGTTTAAAGGCTTCTCTATAAAACCCATAACCAATGGATTTTGTTTGGCTCGCTCAATATCAACAGGGTCTATGGAAGAAGAAAGAATATAAACCTGAAACAGATTTTGAACTGACACGGGGTAATCTTTAAATAAATCAAGAAATTCCCATCCCGTTATGGTAGGCATATTGATGTCTAATAAAAGAATTATTTTTTCTTTAGCCTTAGAAAATTCATATTCCTTTTTAATATAATCTAAGGCCAGCTCCGGTACTAAAAAATCCTTTATGACCACTTCACCGTATAATTTCAGCAATACCGTCTTAGAGAGAAAATTGCTGAAAGGATCATCGTCAACAATAATAAACTGCTTGGTTGTTTTTTTCATACGCACCCCTATTAATTTTCAAAAACAATGGTAAATATTGTTCCTTTATTTACGTTACTCGCAACGGTAATGATCCCGCCAAGGGCCTCTACTTGAGTTTTTACCATAAACAAACCGACACCTTTACCTTCAACGTGTGAGTGGAATCGTTTGTAAAGTCCGAATACTTTATCACTTTTTGTTTCCATGTCAATACCCAATCCGTTGTCACTAAAGGTAAGAATTATTTTTCCATTCTCCATCTTGCTTTTAATTTCGATAGTGGGAGCTACATCAGGCTGTCTGTATTTGATACTATTAGTAATCAAATTATAAAAAATACTGTGCAAATAAGCCTTGAGTGAAAAGAAACGGTCAATCTCAGAAAAATCTACTTTTATCTGAACATGATGCTTCAACATCATATGTTCAATATTAACCTGAATATCATTTACTAATTTAGAAAAGGATAGTATTTCTTTTTTCTCATTAATTTCTCCTTTAATCTGTAAGATTGCATTAATATCTTTGATGATGGAATCCAGTCCTGAAACTGAGGATGAAAGAGCAAAAAGCAATTCCTTTTGTTCTTGAGGCGTTAGTGTCTCATCTTGTAATATTTCTGTAAATCCAATAATATTTGCCGTTGGAGCTCTTAAATTGTGAGAAATGATAAAGGTAAACTGCTCCAAATCGCGATTCCGCTGCAACAAATCATTGGTAATTTTTGCCCGTTCCAATTCATGTTCTTTGCGTTCAGAAATGTCATTAGAAACGCCAATAATACCTACTTGCTTACCAAATTCATCATAAACCGGAGAATTGTACACATAGGCCGGAAAAAAACTACCCGTTTTTCTTTTCATATAAAACTCCCCGGACCACATTTCGCCTAAAGCCAATTTTTGCATGAGCGATACACCCTCTTCTTTTGATGGAATGGCAGGGGTTAAATCCAAAATATTTTTACCAAAGGCTTCTTCATAGGTCCATCCGTATATTTCTACTGCTGCTTTGTTCCAAAAAGTTATGTTTCCTTCCAAGTCAGTAGCAATAACAGCTTGTCCGATGGTATCTAACAATTCTGCTTTAAATTTGTTTTCGAAATCCGATTTTTTTCGCTCCGTAACATCTTGGCAAGTTCCAATCGCTTTAATGGGAACCCCTTGTATGTCGTGAAGAACTTGCCATCGTTCCTCCACAAATTTAATTGCACCTCGTTTGGTAATGATACGATGCTCAATAGCATGAACCATGTCCTTGTCTAACGAATCCATAAAAGCAGTATCTACCTTCACACGATCATCAGGATGAACAAAATTCAAGAAATCAGGATGAGAGGATTTAAAATCTTCTGAATCACATTCAAAAATTTGAAAAGTTTGTTCAGACCAAATCACATTGAATGTTTTTAGATCCGTTTCCCAATTTCCAATTTTAGCCAACGCCTGAGCTTCGGCTAACCTTGTTTCACTGGCACGAAGCTCAAGTTCTGCTTTTTTGTTTTCTGTCATATTCCTGGAATAACAGGCAATACCAACTATTTGCTCGTTATAAAAAATCGGACTAAAACTTGTTTCAGCCCAAGATTCTTCTCCCTCCGCAGTTGGAGGTGTATAAATTTCAGTTCTAAATGACTCTCCTTCAAGAGCCCTGGTGTATAATTGTTTCCAATAAGCAATAAAGTCAGGCGGGTAAATGCCTTGTAATAACACTTCATCACCAGGCTTTAAGATCACCCCAAAGAATTTATTTATTTCTTTGATAAAGGAAGTATTAGCCGCAATAAGTTTAAATTCTTTGGAAATGCTCCAAATCAAATCATCGGTACTATTAATTAAGGCTTCTTTATTTCTTCTTTCAAATTCTTTTTGCTCTTCGGCTATTCTTTTTTCAGTTATATCTGCAGCGGTGACAAACACACCAAAAATATTTCCAAACTCATCTTTGGCCGGTGTATATTTAAGACTGAAATGATGTGTAATGTTATTTGCTTTAGTAAAATTCAGTTCAGATTCTTCAACATGTCCTGACAAAACCCTTTCATAGATGGCTGCCACCATTGTTCTTCTTTCCGGTAATGCATAATCCAAAATAGAATCACCTTTATGAATTGGAATACCCATATACTTTTTGTACATTTTTTCAAATTGAACATTATACGAAACGATTTTCAAATCCCGATTGAGTAATACAAACGATTCTTCGGTATTATTGATAAGAAGCAACATCTCTGCCTCAGCCCTTTTTCGTTCCGATATGTTACTGTGCATGACCACTGCACCTGAGAGTTGCTTACTCTTAAAAGGCCGAACCTCTGCCCGATACCATCTTCGTTCATCTGAAGAATCGCATTGATATTCCATGGTAAAATGATCCCGTTTTCCTTGCAACACTTCCCGTAAACCCATGGCCATTTTTTTGCCGTCAGTAGCCTCTTTGCCTAAAGACGTTTCAGAAACTTCAATATAATTTTTATGGAGATGTTCGTACGAATCAGGCAAACCATTGACTTTTCCAAAATGAATCCACTCTTCATTTACTTTTAGGATGTTGCCTTTATGATCCAACAAAGCAATACTTGCAGGCAAGGTATTTAAAATTGTGTTTTGTTCTTGAGTAAGGGATTCCAGTTCTTCAAAATTTTTCTGCAATTCCAGCTCCGCTGCTTTCTTTTCAGAAATGTCTCTAAAATTTAAAACCACTGCATCAATTCCGGGCTCATGAAGTAGGTTTGTAAAGGTTCCTTCACACCAAATCCATTGTTGGTTTTTGTGTAAAATCCGATGTTGATTAGTAAACGACTGCCCCGGTATTTCTAAAATGGTTTCCATTTTTTTTGATAAAATGGAAAAATCTTCGGGATGAATAAAATCAAAAGCGGAGGTGTTTAAAACCTCATCAAGGGTATATCCGAAAAACTTGGGCACAGAAGGACTTCCATAAATGATTTTACCTTCTAAAGAAGAGAGTACAATCATATCTGAACTGTTTTCTATCAAAGCTCTAAACCGCTTTTCATTTTGAGCTAATAAATCTTCAGCCTCTTGATGTCTGGCGTTTTTGTCAAAAAGGTCCAGTGCAAAAGAAATATCTCCGGTCACCTCTTTAAGTGAAGCAATATCATCTGTATCAAAATAGTATGATTCAGTAGCATATAGGCAAAAAGCCCCAAAAACACTACCCCCCTTTTTTATTGGTAAAACAATACAAGAGCCAATGTTGTGCTTTTCTGCATAAGGCTTCCAGTTTACTTGTTCTACTTCTGTCATAAAATCATTACTTAGAAAATAATTCCCGGTTCGGAAGACATACTCCAACGGACCGTCAATTTCATATGGCTCATTTGTAATCCGATTGATTTCTTCTTCTGTTAAACCCGAAGAATCAAGTAGGACTATTTTTTTCTGAGTTGCATCAAAGCTACACAACCATGCCTTTTTATATTTTCCAAACTCTATTGCAATTTGACACGATTTTTCAAAAAGTGTCTCAGCATCCTGAACATGAACAATAGTTTGATTAATTTGACTGATAAAATGGTAGAGGCGATTGGCTTTTGCTAATTTAACTTCCGAAATTTTATTTTCTCTTAAAGCTGTTGTTAACCCAACTAACAATAAATCCAAACATTTTGCAGAGGCAAAAGATAACACTATTACATTAGAGGATACGGCAATCCAAGCTCCAAAACTATACGCTGATGTAATTGGCCATGCAATATCTAAATAAATTAAAAAAGCAAAAAACAAACAAATAACACTATTAATCCAAGCAGACAAATAAGCCGAAGTAGCAGAAAAAATGAGAGAAGTAAAAATAGTAATCGTAAGTAAAAAAAGTAATCCCGGACCCGGAAAGGGTAAATAATACAGCAGAACAATGGATAATAAATAAAGAATAATAATAAAAATTACTTTTCTTACCTCTAATTTTATGTTGGGAACTAATGTTATTGTAACCAGCATAATAAATACACACAAATCCATAAAACCAACCACCGGAACAGCATTACTAAAAGCGGCATAAACACTCGGCAATAAGGCTAAGACACTTAATGGTGTAAGATAAGTAAGGATTTTACAAAAAACAGTAGTTCTCCAATAATATACTTTATCATGAAGATGAGGCACATCGGACAAAACCACGTCCTGAACATGCTTTCTATAACGAATCCACAAACGGCTTATATTTCTTTTGGATAGTAGCATGTAACGATTCGTTTAAAAGTATTTAGGGAAATTATACGAAAGAAATAATTCCGAAGCTGTTAAATAAACATACTACTACATCCTGCTTTTCTTCTAAGTAAAAAAACGATTGACTCGTTGTAATAGTTAACACGTCACATTGTATTTGTTTATCCATTTCACATTGTATTAAAATTGCCTTGATTACAAATGGCATTCCCAAATCAATGGAGAAACAAATGATAATTATGCTCTGCAAATGCTGGTAAACACTTTGTAAAGAGTAAAACCGGCTTTTGAAAACCATGAATAGTGTAAATGAGGCCTACAAAGATATAAAATTTATTCTACACAGTGTAAAACAAATATGACACTACTTCCAACCCATTTTAGCACTTTGCTAATTATCTATCACCAAAAAAAAGACCCCCGAATCTCTCGGAGGCCTTACTTTATAATCTGTTGCTCAGCAACTCAGTCACTCAGCAACTTAGTTACTCAATTACTTCTTAACCATTCGAATCGTCTGTGTCTGATCCTCCTGAATTACAATAACATTGTAAATTCCGGATGGGTAAGCCATACCTAAACTACTGTTTTGAAGTTCTGAATAGTTAACTTCTTTCGTTTCTAACAAACGACCCGCCATGTCATAAATAGCATATCGAACTTTTTCTGTACTATTCGAACGAATTGTTAAAGAGAAATAATCAACATACGGATTAGGATAACCTACCGCTGCAAATGTTGAACCAGCTGTTGCATCTTTCTCAGTAGCATTTTTCATAAATGGTGCTTTGTCTTCTGCAGTAACATACGTAACACTACAATCTTTACCTGAACCATATGGCCCAAACACTCCATTAAAGCCTAAAGCAACTCGCAATCTATAAGTAGTGCCCAATTGTAAACCGGTAAACATATTCAACGTAAAGTAATTCGAAGTTCTATCCACAGACTGACTGTATAATATAATCTCCTCATCCTCTTCGTCTTCACCGGGAACAACCTCCTCTAAC
>JAUXNR010000210.1 GCA_030682755.1 Flavobacterium sp. | reverse complement strand
CTTAGCATCTCTGAACCTTAGAACCTTCAAACAATGATTCTCCAAACCAAAAATCTCTCCATCGGCTACTCTTCCAAAGGAACCACCAAAACGGTAGCTTCAGATGTTGCTATTCAATTGGAACAAGGAAAATTAATCGGTTTAGTAGGAGCAAACGGCATTGGAAAATCCACTTTATTGCGAACGTTAACCGGAATTCAAAAACCACTTTACGGAACCGTTTTATTAAATGAGAAATCAATCGAATCGTTTGAACCAACAGATTTAGCTCAACAAATCAGCGTAGTATTAACCGAAAAATTACCACCAAGCAATTTAACGGTTTACGAATTAATTGCGTTGGGAAGGCAACCTTATACCAATTGGCTTGGAAAATTATCAGATGAAGATAAAATACAAATTGAAAAAGCCATTGAATTGACAGAAATCAATCATTTAATTCATCAAAAACATTACGAAATCAGCGACGGACAATTGCAAAAAGTACTAATTGCAAGAGCTTTAGCTCAAGATACTCCACTCATTGTTTTAGATGAACCTACGACACATTTGGATTTATTGCACAAAGTTTCCTTGTTTAAACTCTTGAAAAAATTAACGACAGAAACCCAAAAATGTATTTTATTTTCCACCCACGATATTGATTTAGCCATTCAATTGAGTGATGAAATGATTGTGATGGACGGAAAAACCGTCATACAAGATCAACCTTGTAATTTAATTTCAAAAGGTGTTTTTTCTACTTTATTTAAAAACGAACATATTCAGTTCGATACTTCAAAAGGAAAGTTTGTAATCATCTAAAACTTAACAATCTTTTTACATTCGTTGAAGTAACAAAATAAATTCAAATTCTACTTATTAATAAACTTAAAATGAGCAGATTATGGATGCTAAATTTTACAGATTTTTATACGGAGGTTTTGTTTTATTCGGATTGTATTATGCGATTTTTTCGCAAAACTATAGCGATGCCGGAATGATGTTAGGAATCGCATTAGCTTTTGATCCATTCGATCAAAAACAACCTTTCAACGAACGACCAACTTGGCAAAAAGCGTGGTTATTTGTGCATTTAATTTTAGTGTTTGCTTTTTTTGGAATTGCTTTTTTGGGTTAAATTATTTCCCTTTCAACAAATTAATACTCACGGTTGCGTAATCGGTATTCGGGAATTTATGAAATAATTTTTCATCAGGATGCAATCCGGCTTCGGCAGCAATTTTATGTAAAACATCAATTTCCACAATATATTGATCGGAAAATCCATGCGTAGCATCATAAGCCGTTGCCGCTGTTTTGCCTAAGTTTTTTGCCGTTAATTCTGGTGAAATCGTATGCAATTCGATTAATAACAATCCGAATTTGGAAACAAAAGGCGACCATTTTTTTAAATGCTCCAATAAATTATCTTCCACAGCATTGTTAGAAATGCGTTCACCACGATGAGCAAAAGCTCCGGTAGAATGGCTAATGCGATTTGGTGTTTTTGTTTTCGGATTTTCCCAGATTCGATTGTGGTCTAAAAAGGTTCGAACATTCAATAAATCATTTAATTGAATGTTATAATTTTCACTTAAATCTTTGGCTAATAAATCGGGTTGACCAATGTCGCCCCAAATCACTTTTGCCCAAATATCAGCATTAATCAAGTTGGCTCTGGTGACTTTCAACGCCGCTTGATTATAATCGGCTCCGACCAAAAACAGCGGATAATCATCCAACATTCTTCCACGTAACGTTTGTCGATCGATGACTTCAAAAATATGCTGAATAAACGCTCCGTTGCCGCATCCCATATCCAAAATTCCTTTGGGTTGTTCTTCAATCGGACGGTTAAAAAGTTCGATGATGATGTCGTCCACAATTTTAAAATAAGTCGCATGAGCTCCACCGCTTCCCCAAACGTTCATTTCGCGATCCACGTGCAATTCGTCTTCGCCCATGCCTACGTTTCGCAATATATTCGGATTGCCAAAAATCAGTTCCTCTACTTTTCGGAACATCGGTAAATAGGAAACCGTAACACCATAAGCTGCGACTTTTTTAGCAAAAAATAAACCATCTTCCGTAAATTGATAAAACCCATTTTTTTCGGTAAACCAACCTAAATACACAAAAAAGTTTAGAATTTGAGTAAAATGTTCCGGCTGTTTGTGAAACTCTTCGGGTTTAAAACTCGTCTCCATAAAATATTTGTGAAACATCCCATTCATTCCTAATCGAACCAATGTAGAACCCACTAAATTCCCTTCAATATGTCGTAAAACTTGTTTTTGAATGGAAAGCGTTGTTTCATCATCCGAAAAAGTAATTCCGAAGTGATTTTTATATTTTTCAAATAATGGTTTTAATCGCAAAAACGGTTCTTCTTGAAAAACCCGATTGTGAAAATTTCCGGCAAATTTTGAGGCTTCAACCACTTCTTTATACAATGGAAACAATTCAAATGCAATTTTACTTTTGGAATTTATGGAATATGTAATTTCATCAGCAACATTATCTACATTAAAATCAATAAAACCTTGCGAAGCCAAAACTCGCATCGCCACATTCAGATACCCTTCGTTGGATTTGAATCGTGTTGACAACTCTTTTAATGAAACAGATTTTTCGGATACTAAATAATCCAACACACCTTTTTCCCACAAAGTATAGGCTACGGGAGCGGTTACTAATCCGTCTAAATGTTGAAAAAGCTGACTGCGGAGTAACGATTTGTCTTGCATAGTGAACCTATTTTTGTTAAAGATAAAAATTATTTCATTCAAATTGAAAGAGTTCTTTGGATAAGCATTTTTCTTTTACGTATTTTTACTCTTCAAAAAATCATCGCCAAATGTCAGATATTATTCTTTTTACAATCGTATTTATTCTTGCGTTAGCCATCGGAATTTATATTGGAAAACTATTATTTACAGCTCAATCCAAATCGGAAAAATCAGGTTTGGAAGAACGTATAAATGGACTTTTATTACAAATTGATCAATTAAAAATTCGTTTTCAGGAAGAGCAAAATCAATTTTCAAAAAATTTAGAATTGGAAAGAAAAGATAAAGAAGAAATTCGTCGTGAAAAAGATTCTTTATCGATGCAATTGACCAAAAAAGAAGCCGATTTTGAAAATTTATGGCAACGCAACAAAGAACAAAAACAAGAAGTAGAAGAATTGCAGGAAAAATTTACCAAAGAATTTGAAAATTTAGCCAATAAAATTCTCGAAGAAAAAACAGTAAAATTCACTGAACAAAACAAAGAAAATTTAAAAAACATTTTATCGCCTTTGCAGGAAAAAATTCAG
>JAUXNR010000170.1 GCA_030682755.1 Flavobacterium sp. | reverse complement strand
GTTAGTCGGTCTGCCATTTTAATTCCGAATGGTGATGGCGAATTCTGGTAATTTGTTTCTTCGGTAAAGAAGCACAAAGCCGGTTCAATAAATGTGTAAAAGCTTTCTTCACTTGGAAAATCCGCAGCATTACCTGGGATGCCCGCCCAATAAAGCGTTGCCACATCAGTAGTGTTGTGTCTGGGTTTACACTCCATCAATGCCAAAGCACTGCCAGTATTGTTCTTTAATTGCTTCAACTCATTTGGATCATCCGACCATGCCATTACATTAAAATGGGCACGGATAGAAGAAAGCCCGAAGGATTGTGCTTCGTTCAAATACCGTTCAATCCACTCTTTATTTATCTGATTACTTCGGCTGTAGCGTGCCAACGAATGCATGTTCCTTGCTGACTTTTCAAATTTTCTAAGGTTTTCATCACTATTATCAATAAATAGGTACTGGTT
This sequence comes from Flavobacterium sp., assembly GCA_030682755.1. Classification (GTDB taxonomy): domain Bacteria; phylum Bacteroidota; class Bacteroidia; order Flavobacteriales; family Flavobacteriaceae; genus Flavobacterium. The sequence goes on along the minus strand of JAUXNR010000170.1, from coordinate 2,887 downwards.
ATATATGTGATTACAACTCAATAGCAAACCTACAGGAGCAGCAAACGATAAACGGCAGTCACTTCGGTCGGTGGAAAGTTTTTCATAACGATTATCTGCTGACACTGTTGCTGGCAAATCATCCGTATCGGACAAGGTGTGCAGGCATAATCTTTTATTCCCTATGCGCAATTCTTCAGCACTTAGAGCAATATCCTCCATCGGACTGTTCGCTTCTTTGGAAAGGGTAAGATATTGTTCCAGCAGCCCCTGCCTTTCATCATTCCCTATAATATCTTCTTCAGTCAGGCGAACAATCTCTACAAATCCAGAATCATTCATAATTCGTTCAAACTGTGCTACGGCTTCCATGAAACGTTGAATTACTTCTTTATCCCTGACTTCTTTCGGAATTAAAGTTCCTTTGCAAAGGGATGAAAAATTGCTCTGCATCCGCATACGCTCTTTGGAAGTTTTGGTCAGAAACAGGTAGCAATAATGGTTCAAAAATGGTCGCTCGTTGAAATGGCGTTGATAGGATTTTGCCAAAAAACTCTGGTCTTCCTTTGGCATATCTGGTGCATAACTCTCTTTAAGGTACCAATCCTGTTTATGGATAACCGTATAGTCTGGCAGGGTTTTGATGGCTTTATACCAAGCGGAATGAATAGCTTCATATTCAGCCGAGGCTACTGTAAACAGTTCTGGTAAATGAACTTTGAAACAGGCGGTAATATCGGCATCTTTAGAAAGAATGCAATTATTTTCTATAGCCATCAATGGAAACTTATTCTCTAAAGTTGATATTTTGGATGCATTTCTCATTACCTATTGTTTTTTGAAAGTTGAACATACCGACGAATAGATTTTCGACAGAGGATGTACTGAGGATGCCTTTTCTTAGCACCAATTTTCATTAATCCGTGTTCGCCATATTTTTTATTTAGAGAAAATGTCTGCCAGATGATTAGTGACCCTCCACCGGCTCCTAGAAATAGGCAGATGTACGAATTCACTCCTGCCATATACAGAATCATTATCAAAATGAGAATACCCAAAAGCCCTCCTGCAAAAATGAAGAGATACTGAGATTTAAGCCCCTTAAATTCAACTGTCCTTCCGATTCCTTTATTAATGTTGTAGCTCACCATATTTATCACCACGATTAAAGGAAAAAAGCTTGTAGTATCGTAGCTGCCACAATTAGGAATATACATGCTCCAAACCAGCTAGCTGCTGTTTTTGATGTATCAGGATCACCACTGCTAAATTTGTTATATACCTTGACGCCTCCAATAAGCCCTACCACAGCACCTATGGCATAGATAAGCTGTACTGCCGGTGCGAAATAGGAAGTGACCATTTGCGTTGCCTCATTAATACCGGCTACGCCGTTACCTTGTGCAAAGGTTTCCGATACTATCAGAAGTACTACTCCTAACAACAGAACCTTTTTTGTTTGTTTTTTCATAATTAAAACACATTTAATTGTTATTTTTTTCCACACTTTGCGAACTTTCACTGCAAAGGTGTTGCGGAAATTAAAGCATTATAACAAATTGGCAGTGATAGGAATTATTTGGTAGTAAGTGGCCTACCTTAATAAGAATTATTTTATATTAGTAGCATTAAAGTAGCAATGATATAATTTTAAATAGTATGTCAGTGAAATACATAATTCTCGTCAAATCTGAACGTTCAATCTAAAAAAAAGGTTTTAAAACAATGCAAATACACTATATCTGGATAAAAGAATTCAATGCCATTAAAGAATCAGGAGTAAACCTATCTTCGAAATTCCTAATCCATCTGGAAAAGAAAGATGGCTTTTTTTTACTGATTATCAGGCACAATCCTGACTACATAAGTAATTTCTTCCAGGAGGAAAATGTGACCGATGTCTGTGCAATTATTGGAAAAAATGGAACAGGAAAGTCCAGTGTGCTTAAATATATTAAGGATAATATGCCTGACGGATTAAGCACTAGGATAGAAAATGATATCATTCTCTATTCAGTTGATGAAAAGTATTATATATCTTATCCTGAATTAGTAAAACTTGAGTTAGAAAATAATACAGATGTTGGTTTTAAAATGCAGAAATATACCAAAATCCGTTCTTCCTCCGGATTAGGTCATGCCGACTACATTTATTACAACTACCTTCTGGATTATAATGAAGACTACACCAACTGGCATGGGTTACAAAATATTTCTACCACCTCTCTATTACTAAAAGAACGCAAAAGGATATTGGAAGAAATGCAGTCTGTGGAATTTAAGAAGGGACTGCTGATCCGTACAAGTGACCTGCAGCATCTGCATATGATGGAAGTTTACCAAGCAGTAATTTTTATCAATAATACAGGGGAAGAGTTACCTTTTTCAAAACCAAAATCACTGCATTTGATGCTCGATAGTAAAGAGGACGATTATTTTTTTGGAGATACAGAAAAATATCAGGATGTAGTTGACCTCATAAAATATCTGGAGAGCATAATTCCTCAATACAGCAGTCCGGAAGAAACTTTTATAGGTAACTTATGGTACTCCGTATTTATCAATTTCCTTATAACAGAAAGAAAATACAGTGTAAGCAATCCCTATCAGCATGTAATCACTCGGGAAGAAAATGAAAACAGAGACCGTTTTATAGAGCGTTTTTTTACCAGTATGAATGGCGTAACATTTCCCCATACTTCAAATGGTGAAATATATGATGTTGGTATTCCGAAATTAGATAATTTATCAATACTGGTTCCTGCCTTTATTGCATTGGCCTCTAGATTAATTCAAAGTAATACGATAAGGATAAAAAATGAAGGCGAAGCTTTTTTTCACTTCAATACTGGTTCTGAAAACGAATTTAAAGAATTCCAGAATTTATATGTTAATTGCTTGTTCCCTG
>JAUXNR010000164.1 GCA_030682755.1 Flavobacterium sp. | reverse complement strand
GCGTTCTATTTATTTTGGAATAACTTTTGCTTTTGTACCTTTACAAGATAAATAATGCTATGCGTACTTTACTACTTATATTTCTTTTCGTTTCATTTTATGCAAAAGGTCAAGTGATCACCGGTCAACATTGCGGTTATGATTTTACGTCGTATTTGGTTGTGAAGGTGCATGAAAAAGGAAAATCGGAGACCATTCAAAACTTACGAATTACCATTGCAGACAGTTTGGGAAGAGAAGTAATTAATGTAAACAATCTATTGAGTTGGACCAAACGAAATGAGCCTTTGGTTTTTACGATGAATTATAAAATTGATAAAAATGGTGTTAGAGTAGCTAATGATTCTCCTGATAGTCGCTGGTATTTTCCTTTTGCAAAAGACCAATACTTACTTTCTGTAACCAATACCTTTAAAGCAGAAAATTACTTTTTGAAAGTGGAAGATGTGGATGGAGATGAAAACGGCGGTGCTTTTGAGACCCAGTTAATTCAATTGTATCCGTTCAATATGTATGTGTTGTGTTCTTCTGAAAACGAACGACAAGCCCAACAGTTTGGACCGAGAACTAATCGTCCGATTGAAGTTTTTCTGAATAAAAAATAATTTATTCTCTCCACTTAATATTACATCCAATACTTGGTTTTTGAACAGGGTTGATTGCTCTGTTATACAACAAACTATCAATTGCTCCTCTCAAATCGCTACCGCTTAACGGAATTCCGTTTCCGGGTCTGGAATCATCCAGTTGACCCCGATAAACCAATCTATCTAAAGAATCGAATAAAAAGAAATCGGGCGTGCAAGCAGCGTCATACGCTTTTGCTACTTCCTGAGTTTCATCATATAAATACGGGAATTCAAATTTATTATCAAAAGCAAATTCTGTCATCAGCTCCGGACTGTCTAGAGGTTGGATGTTGACATCATTACTTGAAATAGCCACAATACCAATGCCTTGCACCCGATAATCATTTGCCACTAAAATAATTTCTTCCATCACATGATGTACAAACGGACAATGATTGCAAATGAACATGACTAACATTCCTTTTTCACCTTTAATCTCATCATAACTTTTATGGAAAGCCGAATTGGTGTCTTTTAAATAAAATTTTGGAGCAATGGTACCAAGAGGTAGCATTTTGGATTCTGTTCGAGCCATTTTAATACATTTGAATTTATGCTAAAGTTATGAAAAAGCAAGTAGTTTAAATTCTATTTTTTATAAATTTAACTTCAAATATAAAAAGAGCGAATTATGTTAACTTGGGAGGCGTTTGAAAAAGTTGAAATGCGTGTAGGAACCATAGTGGAAGTCCATGATTTTCCTGAAGCCAGAAAGCCTGCCTATCAATTGCATATTGATTTTGGCGATGCATTAGGTGTTTTAAAATCTTCTGCACAAATTACGCAACGCTATTCTAAAGAAGTATTGGTTAACCGTCAGATTGTTGCGGTTGTAAATTTTCCAAAAAAGCAAATAGGAAAATTCATGAGTGAATGTTTGGTTTT
>JAUXNR010000159.1 GCA_030682755.1 Flavobacterium sp. | reverse complement strand
ATTAGTTTATATGGTTTTTAAACTGTACCTTTGCACCCAATTTAAAATAGTATATGAATAAATTTGAACAATTAGGATTGAGTGAATCGCTACAGCGTGCGATTATCGATCTAGGATTTGAAAATCCGACCGAAGTACAGGAAAAAGCGATTCCCCTATTATTGGAACAAGAAACAGATTTAGTTGCGTTGGCTCAAACAGGGACAGGGAAAACGGCAGCATTTGGTTTCCCGCTTATCCAAAAAATTGATGCGAACAATAGAAATACGCAGGCCTTAATTTTATCTCCAACCCGCGAACTATGTTTGCAGATTACGAATGAAATTAAATTGTACTCCAAGTACGAAAAAGGAATTAACGTGGTAGCTGTTTACGGTGGTGCCAGCATCTCCGAACAAGCTCGTGAAGTAAAAAGAGGAGCTCAAATCATTGTAGCCACTCCCGGAAGAATGCAAGACATGATTAACAGAGGGTATGTAAACATCTCTGAAATAAACTACTGTATCCTTGACGAAGCAGACGAAATGTTAAACATGGGATTCTATGAAGACATTGTAAGCATTTTATCTACTACTCCTGATGAAAAAAGCACTTGGTTGTTCTCTGCCACAATGCCACAGGAAGTTGCACGTATTGCTAAAAAATTCATGCACGAACCACAGGAAATCACTGTTGGAGCTAAAAACTCTGGTTCTGCCACAGTTTCTCATGAATTTTATTTGGTGAATGCCCGTGACCGTTATGAAGCCTTGAAACGTTTGGCTGATGCTAACCCGGACATCTTCTCAGTTGTATTTTGTAGAACAAAGAGAGACACACAAGCTGTTGCTGAAAAACTAATTGAAGACGGATATAACGCTGCTGCATTGCACGGTGATTTATCGCAAGCTCAACGTGATTCTGTAATGAAATCATTTAGAGGTCGTCAAATTCAAATGTTAGTGGCAACAGACGTTGCCGCTCGTGGAATTGACGTTGATAATGTTACACACGTAGTAAACTACCAATTACCGGATGAAATTGAAACCTATAACCACCGTTCAGGTCGTACGGGTCGTGCCGGTAAATTAGGTACCTCTATCGTAATTGTAACCAAAAGTGAATTGCGTAAAATTTCGGCTATTGAAAGAATCATCAAACAAAAGTTTGAAGAAAAAACAATCCCATCCGGAATTGAAATCTGTGAAATCCAATTATTGCACTTAGCTACAAAAATTAAAGATACTGAGGTAGATCATGAAATTGACAACTACCTTCCGGCTATCAATGAAGTTTTAGAAGGCTTAAGCAAAGAAGAATTGATTAAAAAAATGGTATCGGTAGAATTCAACCGATTCATCAATTATTATAAAAAGAACAGAGATTTATCATCACAAGGTTCAGGTTCTGAAAGACGTGATGAAAGAGCTCCAAGAGAAAACACAAGCGGTGCAACCCGTTTCTTTGTAAACATTGGTTCAAGAGACAACTTTGATTGGATGCAATTGAAAGATTTCTTAAGAGACACCTTAGAATTAGGTCGTGAAGACGTATATAAAGTTGACGTTAAAGAAGGATTCTCTTTCTTCAATACTGACGAAGAACACACGGATAAAGTAATGGGTGTTTTAAACGGAATGGAATTAGAAGGACGCAGAATCAACGTATAAATTTCTAAGAATGATGGTGTCGGAAGACGTGACCATAACGGAAGAAGTTCAGGCGGTGGCGGATTCAGAGGCGACAGAAATTCAGGTTCAAGAGGCGGAAGTTTCGGACCAAGAAAAGAAGGTGGTGCTCCAAGAAGCGACAGAAGAGAAGGCGGATTTAGACCAAGAACAGAAGGTGGTGCTTCAGAAAGACCTGCAAGACGTTCTGATGATTCTTCTCGTGGCGAAAGACCGGCAAGCCGTTCTTTTGAAGCTGCTAAAAACAGAAGACCAAGAAGAAGTTAATACCTTTCGGCACCATTTTTTTGGCCGGAAATTGTTAATTTTCTGATAATAGACTAAAAACTGTAAAAAATCTCAAAGCGAATGCTTACTTTTAAACCGTTAAATCAGTTTATGAGATTTTTTACAGTTTTAGTATTTATTTTAGTTTCTTTTGCCTCCTTTTCGCAAAAGACATCCCCCGAGTTGGTAAAAGTGAACGGTCTTATTAAAGATGACAATTCCTTAAAACCATTAAACAATGTGCATATTATTAATTTTAATACTGTAAAAGGAACCATCACAAATGAGAAAGGTTACTTTGAAATTGACGCACAAGTAAACGATACGCTTCATATTTCCATTTTAGGATATCAATCCATCAGAGTCCGTGTGACCAATGACTGGATCAACTCAAAATCAACTGAAATAAAACTTACTGAAAAGGCCTATGCTCTGGAAGAAGTAATTCTAACACCTTATAACCTTACCGGATATTTGGAAATTGATGCCAAATTAATTCCCATAGCAGAAAACTATCGTTACGGTATTTCAGGGCTTTCTTATGGTTATGAAGCCGGAAGCAAGTCGCCCAACGCAATTAGTCGCGTAGTTAGTTCGCTTTTTAATCCCGCAGATTTACTCTATAATTTCTTTGGGAAAAAGCCTAATGAACTCAAGAAATTAAAAGAAATGAAAAAAGATGACACGGTTAGAACCATGCTGGAGAGCAAGTTTGACCGAGAAACCATTTCCATCATGTTGGGTGGTGATAAAAAAGAAATTCCTGAAATCTTACAGCGTTGTAATTATTCTGAAACCTTCATTAAAACCGCCAACGACCTTCAGATTTTGGATGCTATTACTGATTGTTATGAAGAATATAAAATTCTGAAAAAGAAATCATAATCCTCCTACCTAAGCATTTGATGCTATAAATCGTTCTGTAATCTTTTCAAAATCTTTAATCGATTTTCTGGCCCAATCAATTTTCTTTAAAAGAATTTCCGTTTCACTCAATTGCCAATTGATTGTTGATTTTCGTAATCTTTCTGAAAGCTGTTGCAAAATGATAGCCGCAGAAACAGAAATGTTTAAGCTTTCCGTAAATCCAACCATCGGAATATGAATCCTAGCGTCTGCTGCTTGCAAGACTTCTTCAGATAATCCGTCTTTTTCTGTCCCAAAAAAAAGTGCTGCCGGTTCAGAAATATCAAAATCGGATAAGTTTGAAGATTGATCGTGGGGCGTTGTTGCAATGATTTTATATCCCTTTTGCTGTAACGATTTAACACACGAAGCGGCATTGTGAAACCGATGAATATCCACCCATTTTTGAGCACCCAAAGCAATTTCAGAGTCAATTTGTTTGCCATACTTCTGTTCAATCACTTGAATTTCCTGAATACCAAACACTTCACAACTTCTCATCACCGCACTGGTATTGTGCAATTGATATACATCTTCTACCACCACTGTGAAGTGTTTTGTTCTATGCCGTAAAACTTCATCAATTCGTTTTATTCTGTTTTCCGTTAAAAATCCTTCTAAATAATGGAGGTAT
>JAUXNR010000152.1 GCA_030682755.1 Flavobacterium sp. | reverse complement strand
AGGATTAGTTTTTACACAAAATGAACTTTTTTTAATTTCAGACCACAGTTCTTATTTATATAATTATTCTTTTGAAGATCAAAAACTTAATAAAATTGCATTGCAAACTGATGCTTCTGAAAATTTGTCAAAGAAAGATAAACCCGATTTTGAAGCCATCACTTTATACAACAACCAACTTTATATTTTTGGTTCAGGTTCTACTGAAAACAGGAATGCATTATATATTTACAATCTTAAAAATCAATCCATCAGAGAGCGAAATATCAAAATTCAACACGATAGTTTAAAATTAAAATCAGGAATTTCGTCAGAAGATTTCAATATTGAAGGTGTTGTTTATCACCAAAATAAAACCTTGCTTTTTCAGCGAGGTAATGGCAAAGGAGGTAAAAATGGTGTGTTTGTTTTGGATGAACAAAAAAAAGAAGTTCGGTTTGAACCTATAGATTTGCCAAAAATAAAAGGTGTGACCACTACTTTTACAGATGCTGTTTTGGTTTCAAATACGATTTATTTTTTGGCTTCTGCTGAAGATTCCAATTCCACTTTTGACGATGGCGAAGTTATGGGTAGCATTATAGGAAGTTTGTCACCCGATACTTTTGAAATTAATTTTACACAACAAATTTCTGACACACATAAATTTGAAGGCATCACATTTTTCAGAAAGCAAGATAGCGTTTTAGAGTTTTTATTGTGTGAAGATAACGATTCGGATGTATTGGAATCTACTATTTATAAACTGACTTTGAATCAATAAAAAAAACCTGTCAGCAAAAAAGTCAACAGGTTTTATAAAATTTATTTTTCAATTTCTCGTAAACTTTCCATTTTTTTCATGGCAAGGAATCCTTTGATGTCTTCAAAATGTTCTTTGACGCGTTTGTTTCCAAATTCAAATACTTTTGTGACCAAACCATCAAGGAAATCACGGTCGTGTGACACAAGAATTAATGTGCCGTCAAAATCTCGCAAGGCATCTTTGATGATGTCTTTGGTTTTCATATCTAAATGGTTGGATGGCTCATCTAGAATAAGCAAATTTACCGGTTCAAGCAATAATTTTATCATGGCCAAACGGGTTTTTTCACCTCCTGAAAGTACTTTTACTTTTTTGGTGATATCATCCCCTTGAAACATAAAAGCTCCAAGAATATTTTTGATTTGTGTTCGAACATCGCCCACAGCAATATCATCTATGGTTTCAAAAATAGTAGCATTTTCATTTAATAACGATGCTTGGTTTTGTGCAAAATAACCAATTTGTGCATTGTGCCCAATTTCAACACTTCCGCCATTAATTTCAATTTCTTTCATGATGGCTTTGATCATGGTAGATTTTCCTTCACCATTTTTACCTACAAAAGCAACTTTATCACCTCTTTCAATCACAATATTGGCATCTTTAAAAATCAAATGATCGCCATATGATTTGCACAAATCTTTTACTACCACAGGATATTGACCCGATCGAACTGAAGGTGGAAATTTCAACTTTAAAGCGGAAGTGTCAATTTCGTCAATTTCAACAGGAACAAGCTTTTCCAGCATTTTTACACGCGATTGCACTTGTAGTGTTTTGGAATAAGTACCTTTAAAACGCTCAATAAATTCCATGTTGTCAGCAATCATTTTTTGCTGTTCATCATAGGCTTTTTGCTGATGTACTCTTCGGTCTTTTCGCAATTCTAAATAATGCGAATATTTGGCTTTATAAT
>JAUXNR010000150.1 GCA_030682755.1 Flavobacterium sp. | reverse complement strand
CAAAAAAGAAAATTGGAGATTCCCATAGAGGTAAAAAACGACCACCTTTTTCAGAAAAGTGGAAGAAAAAAATGAGTGAAAACAGAAAGGGAGAAAAACATCCTAATTGGAAGGGTGGTATAAGCAAACATCCTGATTATCATTCTATCGCAAATAAAAAACGGGCAGCAAGGAAATCCGACAATGGAGGGAATTTTACGATTGGAGAATGGGAATTGTTGAAAAAGCAGTACGGGAATAGTTGCCCATCCTGCAGGAGAAAAGAATCAGATATTTCCTTGTCGATAGATCACATCATTCCAATTTCTCGTGGCGGTTCCAATAGTATAGAGAATATTCAACCATTGTGTGGAAGTTGCAATAGTAAAAAGCATATAAAGATTTTTAGAATAACCCCTGATGGCGAAATGATGCTTTTTTAAAAAGAGAAAATTTATGATAATTAGGATTTTCCTTGAAGTAATTCAAATCTATAGATTTGTGAAAGATTTTACTGAGGTTACTATTCATGATTAAAGGTTTTATATACAAGGTTTTGCCAATGCAAATACCATCTTTCTGGGAAACGATCAAATTCTGTTGTGTTCAGGCAGATGAAGTTGAAAGCAAGGACTTACAACCATATTTTAATGAGCTTTTACATTCCCTTCTTAACGAAAAATCACAATGCTTCGTAAAATTGGGCGATGATAAGACGCTTCTTGCATTGTCGGTTACACGAATCTTAATTGATAAAATTACCGGTCAGAAGTCTCTTTTTATACAGATATTATATTCCTGGAAAAGGTTTGAAGATAAAGAATGGCAAGAAGGTTTTAACTTCATTAAGGAATTTGCGGAACATGAACAATGTAAATATATTTATTTTGAGCCAAGAAATCCGAGAATATGGGAGATGGCCGAATTTTTAGGATGTCAGGAGAGTAACAGAAAGTTTATTTTTAATATTGGAGGTGTGTAATGGGTGGTAAAGGCCATAGAAACACCAGCCAGACAGGCACTATAAGATATGCCCCGTATATTGAAGAACAACATAAAACATTTCTCGCTTTAGTTTCGGAAAAGCGCAATGCGGTTATAAA
>JAUXNR010000477.1 GCA_030682755.1 Flavobacterium sp. | reverse complement strand
CTTTTCATGTTCCTCAAGTTCGTCACATTTATTTATAAACTCTCCAAAATTCATTGTAATCGTTTCTAAATCAAATATTACGGTTGATGAATCAGTTATGATTTCTTCAGAAGGATAATAGTGAGTTAAATTGCGTTTTTGATTACAACTCATTAGAACACTTGCAAGCATAGCTGAAAGTAGTAATTGTTTTATCTTTTTCATTGGGAAATTTATTTTTAACTGATCTTTCATAATCCAAATTTAAAGACAAAAATTGAAAATCCACTTTTTTTCTCTGCGTATCTTTGCGTACCTTTGAGTAACTCTGTGAAACAACCATGCGATATATTTTTTTATTCCTTTTCTCTTTTTCCTTCGCTCAACAAACCCAAAAAGTTGATTTTAAAACAGTACACGCTACTTTACAACCAAATGCCATTGAAAAATCCATTTCCGGCGAAGTCAACTATCAATTTGAAGTTGTAAAAGCGATTGACACTATCGCCATTGATGCCATCAAAATGGATTTTTCCAACGTAAAAATCAATGGAAAAACTGTCAACTTTAAAAATTCAGGCAAAGCGTTGCAATTATTTGAGGGTTTTAAAAAGGGCAAAAACACCTTGACTTTTAGTTACAAAGCCACTCCCAAACAAACGCTTTATTTTATAGGCGAACCTTCGACAGGCTCAGGTCAAGTCTGGACACAAGGTCAAGGGAAATATACGAGTCATTGGCTACCGAGTTTTGACGATGTGAATGAAAAAGTAATTTTTAACATTTCTATAAAGTTTAACGATAGCTATACGATACTTTCCAACGGCGTTTTGAAAAATCGGGACCATAAAAGAAATGGTTATGAAAAAGGATTTACAACTTATAATTATCAAATGTCCAAACCCATGTCGTCCTATTTAGTCATGTTGGCCATTGGGAATTTTACAAAACAAACTGCCAAAACCAAATCTGGCACACCGTTAGAATTTTATCTAGATCAAAAAGATGCTGATAAGTTTGAAACCACATACAAATACACAACACAGATTTTCGATTTTTTTGAACAGGAAATAGGCGTCAAATACCCTTGGGAAATATACCGCCAAGTGCCTGTTCGTGATTTCTTGTATTCCGGAATGGAAAACACAACATCCACCATTTTTGCTCAGGATTTTGTAGTGGATCAAATCGGGTTTAATGACAAAACGTACATCAATGTCAACGCACATGAATTGGCTCATCAATGGTTTGGAAATCTCATCACGGCTCAATCCGGAAAACACCATTGGTTGCAGGAAGGTTTTGCAACGTATTATGCGTTATTGGCCGAAAAAGAATTGTTTGGCGACGACCATTTTAACTGGGAATTATATGAAATGGCCGAGCGTTTGCAACAAGCTTCCAAAACGGATACGATTCCGTTGCTGAATGAAAAAGCCAGTTCGCTTACTTTTTATCAAAAAGGAGCTTGGGCATTGCATTTTTTAAGAGAGAATATTGGATCAGAAAATTTTCAAAAAGCAGTAAAGAACTATTTGAAAAAATACAGTTTCCAAAACGTAAATACCGATGATTTTTTAAATGAAGTTAAAGCCGTTTCGGCATTTGATACCGAAAATTTCAAACGCATTTGGTTGGAACAATCGGGTTTTGAAGTGAATCAAGCGTTGATGTTACTACGTAAAAATACGTTTATGAAATCGTATTTGGAACTGGTGGAAATACAATCTAAACCTTTTTCGGAAAAGAAAACTTCGTTGGAAAACCTTTTAAAAAGTGACGCTTTTTATCCGCTCAAAGAAGAAGTTGTTTTTCAATTAGCAGAAGTGCCATTTGAAGAAAAAGAAGCTCTTTTAAAACTGGCTCTGGATTCAAAAAATATAAAAGTCCGCCAAGCCATCGCCCGAATCATGGTTGAAATCCCGACCACTTTTCAAGCAGATTATGAATCGCTTTTAGGCGACGAATCCTACATCACCAAAGAAATTGCGTTAGGAACTTTATGGAATTTATTTCCCGAAAAACAAGCGGAGTATTTGAATCAATCCAAAGAATGGATCGGTTTTAACGATAAAAATCTTCGCATACTTTGGCTCACATTAGCGTTAATGACCAAAGACTATCAAAACGAAAACAAAGTGAATTTTTACGATGAACTATTGAATTATAGTTCGCCAAATTTTGAAAGTTCCATTCGTCAGAATGCCTTAACCAATTTATTGTTTTTGAATCCGAATGATCAAAATATCTTGCGGAATTTAGTCAACGCCACCACGCATCACAAATGGCAATTCACCCTTTTTGCCCGCAATCAAATTCGGGAATTAGTCAAAACCGAACGACATAAAAAGTATTTTGAAGAAATGCTTCCGAGTTTAAATGTGGCAGAACAAAGTCAGTTGAAACGGTTGTTGGAAAACTAACCCATCATCTGAATCACTTCTGTTTTCAAATAACTAATTGCCATATAACTCGGCGATTGTTTGTCTAACAAATCACTCAAAACCACCTCACGAAGTTTGTGTGACGACTCCACTTTGTCACTCATAGTTGCTTTTCGAATATTTTGAATAATGGTGTTTTTGGCTGTCGTGATAACCGTCCAACAATCTTCAGTCAAGTAAATTTGTTGGGTTAAATTGTGTTCAAATTCCTGCTCAATCTGCTGAATCAAATAGTTCTCATACGCATTTTTATCATCCGAAAAGGGTACCACACGAATCAATAATTTAGCGGGATTGATGCGTTCCAAATACAAAACCATACGTTCATAAGCTTGCAAACGGAGTGGTAACGCATCTTTTTGTAACTCTTTTTGCAACAGATAATCACGTCGCCCCTGATCACTTTTGTTGTGCAAATAAAAAAAGGAATAAGCAACAATTCCGGTGATAATAGCCGGTAAAGTAAAAGATATCAGTTCTATTAATTTAATGGATTCCATATTTTTTGTTTTTTAATTTGGAGCTAATCCCGCTTTCCGTTCCAAAATTTTCTTGTAAAATCTTTTTTTCTAAAGTCAAAAAAAGAGCTTCCGCTGGTCGCTTTTTTTTGCCAAGAAAAAATAGCTTTTACAAAAAAATGTTTTCCACTTCAATCGGGGCTATAACGTTCTTTGCAAAAATAGAATTTTAGTTGATAAATCGTAACAATTTTAATTGTAATAAATCAATAGTAAGCTTATTTTTGAACTTTGCTAAAAATACTATGATAAACGAATATATCAATCAACTCAACGAAGCCCAACGTGCACCCGTACTACAAAAAGACGGTCCAATGATTGTCATTGCCGGAGCAGGTTCAGGAAAAACACGTGTGTTAACGATGCGAATTGCCTATTTAATGAGCCTTGGAGTTGATGCGTTCAACATTTTATCGCTCACGTTTACTAACAAAGCGGCTCGTGAAATGAAGAAACGTATCTCCGATATC
>JAUXNR010000146.1 GCA_030682755.1 Flavobacterium sp. | reverse complement strand
CGGCTGAAAAATGTTTTGTTACGCAACCTACTTTAAGCATGCAAATACAAAAAATTGAAGAAGAATTGGGCATTCAAATATTTGACAGAAGTAAAAAACCCATTCTACTCTCAGATATCGGACTAAAAATTGTATCACAAGCTAAAAATATTGTGAATGAAGCCAATAGGATAAAAGATATTGTTGATAAACAAAAAGGGTTTGTTGGCGGTGAATTCAGGTTGGGAATTATTCCCACGGTAATGCCTACATTATTGCCGATGTTTTTAAATAATTTTATAAAAAAACATCCGAAAGTAAACCTCATTATTGAAGAATTAAACACTGATGAAATCATCCATAAATTAAAAAATGGTCATTTGGACGCCGCTATTGCAGCCACACCATTGGAAGAAATTAGTCTCAAAGAAATTGTTTTGTATTATGAACCTTTTGTGGCTTATATTCCGGATGGCCATGTAAATTCAAAATTAAAAGAAATTGAAGTTTCCGATTTAAACCTTCAAGAAATTTTACTTTTACAAGACTGTCATTGATTTAGAGACGTGATTTTAAATTTATGTAAAAATGTAAATGGATTAAACGATACCGTTAATACTTTTCAAATTGAAAGTGGCAGTTTTGAAACCTTGATTAAATTAGCCGATGAAGGTTTAGGCACAACACTTCTTCCCTATTTGCATACCTTAGACTTAAACGAAAAAAACAAAACCAAATTACGCCCTTTTAAAGACCCAAAACCGGCACGAGAAGTCAGTTTAATTTTTCCTAAAAGCGAATTGAAACTTCAAATAATTGAAGCTTTGAGAGATTCAATTTCAGGAATTATAAGAGGTGCAATTGCTTTTCAAGACATTCAAATTATAAGTCCGAAAAATAAGAAATAAAAAAAAGGAGCCGTTTAAGCTCCTTTTAGTTTTATAATTCTACGTAATTCAAACAATAAGTTAATTCGGGTTTCTCTTTTGTATAGCTTAAAAGCCAATCTCTTAATTGTTCCAATTCATACGGAAGTAATTGTTTGATTGCTTTTTCTAACTCTTTACAAAACAGTTTAGGATCAAAACTAACGCTTTCAAGAATTTTCTTCGTGTAAGCAAACATTGGTCTTGTCATAAAATTAGTTTTAGTAGTTTGGTATAATAAGAACACAACTCAAAAATAATTAAAAAATTGTGTGAAGCCGAAAAATAAACAAAAAATTAACTTCGGTTGTTAGCGATTATCTCCGTCTAATAAGTCACCCAAGCCTCCTAAAATGCTTCCTTCTCCTTTGCGTTTTCCACCTGCTTGAGGAGCCGCAGCCCATATTCTACCAGCCAATCTGCTAAACGGTAACGATTGAATGTAGGCGGTTCCGGGACCTTTTAAAGTGGCAAAAAACAAGCCTTCACCCCCAAAAATAGTATTTCTTATTCCTCCTACAAATTGAATATCATAATCAACCGATTGTGTAAATCCGACAATACAACCGGTGTCCACTTTAATCATTTCTCCGGATTGTAATTCTATTTTTGCCATTGTGCCACCGGCATGAATAAAAGCGAAGCCACTTCCTTCTAGTTTTTGCATAATAAAACCTTCGCCTCCAAAAAGTCCACGGCCTAATTTTCTTGAAAATTCCACACCGATTTTTACGCCTTGATTGGCACATAAAAACGCATCTTTTTGACAAATGAATTTTCCTCCTATTTCATCCAAATTAATTGGAAGTATTTTTCCGGGATAAGGAGATGCAAATGAAATTTTTCGAGCGAGTGAGTGCTGATTTTGAAAAAGTGTCATGAATAAACTTTCGCCAGTTAGCCATCTCTTTCCGGCAGAGAAAACTTTACCCATAAAACCTCCGGCATCACTTCCGTCACCCAAAATGGTTTTCATATTGATTCCGTTTTCCATCATCATGAATCCACCGGCTTCTGCAATTACAGATTCTGACGGACTTAATTGAATTTCAACATATTGCATTTCTTCACCATAAATGGTGTATTCCATAACTTTATACATGTTTACAGTTTTATAAGATTTAACATTAATACAAAACATCAAGAACAATAATTCTTTTTATAAAATAATCTGAGGTATTTGCATTGTCATGAAGTAAACCGCCAGCAAGTAATGACATATCAAGTCCGCCACTATTCTCTCTTGCTTTGTAATACTTTTTAAAAACAGCTCCTCGATCTTGTAAATCATACAAAGCCATCGCATATTTACCTAAATTATCATATCGCCTGGTGCCATATCCAATTTGGATTATTTCTTCTTCTGAATACTTTTCAAAAAAGCTTATATCTCCTGCACTAATACTTTGCTCTTGATATTGATAACCTGAACCGAAAGCGTTATCATCTTTAAATCTAATTATTAATTTTGGATAAGGTTCTGGCTCATTAAATTTTTCAGTACTATCATCTACTCGATCACT
>JAUXNR010000141.1 GCA_030682755.1 Flavobacterium sp. | reverse complement strand
ATGAAAGGCAAGTTGGCAATATTTGTTGAAAGACATAGAGGAGGTCTGAGGGGTTTAATTTATGTAAGACGCAAAGGGAGCATTGAACTTTGGCATAAGAGTTTTTGGAATAGGAATAGTTTTTGGTATTATGAAAAAGGTAATGCACATTATGATAGATTTGCAAAATCTTATGGCGTAAAAGCATGTTTTATAGTTGATTTTGAAAAAGATGAGTACCATCCTGATAAAATAGAAAAATTAAGTATTATTTTAAGAAAAGCACAACTATGAAAAAAGTTGAATTGATACACCCTCCGCATTATGATTGTACGGATGATTCATTAGACCCTCCACTCGGTCTTTTATATATAGCAACACATATTCAATCAACATTTCAAGAAGATGAAGTTTCGGTAATTGTAAATAATCTTTCTGGAAAAAAAGAAGTTGATTGGAATATTGGCAATGCTAATATTTATGGGATTACAGTATATGCACCATCACACAAAACAGTTGAATCTATTATAAAAAAATGTAAAGAAATAAATCCAAATGCTATTATAGTTGTTGGTGGTGCACATGCCTCAGCAGTACCGAATATGTTTAAAGGAATAGTAGACCATGTAATTGTTGGTAAGGGTGAGTTGGCTATGGTAGATATAATAAAAGGAGAAGCAACTTCTTTTATTGTTAGTAACCATAAAGTATTCAATTGTTTTACTATGCCAAAATATGAATTAGTTGAAATTAATTCTTATCACAGAACTATTGCTGGTAGAAAATCTATTCCTATGTTAACAACAAGAGGATGCCCATATCATTGTTCTTTTTGTGGTCTTAGTTATTTACATTCAATGGAAAGTATTTCCTTTGCTGACCCTGAAATAGTTGTAAACCAAATAAAAACTATTAAAAATAAATTTGGTATTACAGCAATAGGATTTCAAGATGATATATTTACCTTAAAAAAAGAACGATTTAAGAAACTAATGACACTTCTCAAGCCTTTAAATATAAAATTTAGGTGTCATGGTAGGGCAGGAATTGACACAGAAGAAACGTATGAATTATTAGCGGAAGCTGGTTGTGCTCAAGTTGCATGGGGAATAGAGAGTGGGAGTCAACACATGCTTGACAGAATGAATAAAAAATCAAAAGTACAAGATAATTATAATGTTATTCAATGGGCTAAAAAATACGGTATAGATTCTCGGTCATTCTTTGTAATAGGTTTTCCAGGAGAAACAAAAGAAACATTGGAAGAAACAAAGCAATTTATTGAATGGTCAAATCCTGACCAATATTTTGTTAGTAGTTTTGTCCCTTACCCTGGTACTGATGTTTGGAATAACCCAAAAAAATACGGTGTTATTTATATAGATAAAAATTTTGAACAATTTTATCAAATAGACAAAAAAGGTTATGGTGGACTAACTGTTGACACTGAATGGTTGACTCGTAAACAATTTTCTGATTTAGAAAAAGATTTTCGTGAATGGATATTAAAAAATAAACCACTTAAAGGAATGTTGCTTGATTATGAAAAGAAATTAACAATAGCTCTTCCATTGTAAACATATGGATAAAAATGAATTGGTAGAATTGAAAAATAACAATACATTAAAGTTTTTTGAAATTTTACCAGAATATTTAATAAAGGAAGCTGGTATACAAATCAGAAAATTTAATGCCGCAATAAGTTTAGGTATTGACAAAAAAAGTATTGATAGTATGATAGTAGTCAAGGATAAAGAAATATCTTCATTACTAAAAGAAAATCATAATATCAAAAAAGTATTAATTGGTGGAAGTATATATGTTATTGGAAATATAATTTTCAATCATATAAACAAAAATAAAAAGGGGGGTGATGTAAATGAGTAAAACGTTAGTTTTTGAAGGTTGTCCAACTTGCGAAATGGCAAGGAAGCGTGGGTCTGAATTTGGTGCAATTGCTTTTGGAGCAGATGCACAGGAGTACGCAATAGAGGTACTTAAAGGTGGAGTATCTGGTGCAGGGGTAGTGCTTGTAACTGATATGATTCTTCCGAGAATACCTATTATTGGTACAATGATTCCAGTTGCAGTAAGACCTATAGTTGGTGGATTGGCTGCTCTTGGCCTTGCATTTTATCTTCGCAAGACCAACCCATCACTCGCAAATGGAATTGCTATAGGTGGTGTTGCTATAGCAAGTGCAAGGATTCTCCAGACTGTCCTCGGTAAAACTCTTGGCCTTTCTGGATATGGAGATGTTGAAGTTCTCTCGACAGAAGGTTATAGGGGATATGGTCAGATGGAAATAGCTGAAAATGCTGGTATGACTGCAACTGGAGCTTTAATAGCTGAGGAAATGTCAGACGGCATGGGGACGATGATAGCAACTGAAATTTCTGGTCTTGGTTATGATGATGAAGATGAAGACTATTAAATGAATGGCGTACAATACGCAAACCGTTATTTTAAGATGGAGATATTCTCCACTGAAAAAAATTGAAAAATAGGAGGATTTATCATGGCTCAAGGTGAAACAAAGATAGGGATTACTGGCCCCGGAGGGGTCAAAAAGACTTACAAGTTGGAAGATGTTAGGCCGTTTTGGGTTTATGATACTGTTTCCATAGCAACTGCTGCAACTGAGGCTGTATTTTTCCAGTCTCCACAGGGCAAGGTTCTTGCTGAAACAAACCTTACACAGTTCAGCACACTTCCGCAGGGTTGGGTGTTTGATGCTGTAAGGATGAGATTTATTCTACCTGCGAATATTGACGATGTTGATGCAAAGGCAATTCTTAATACAAGTGTTCTTACCTACCTCAAGGAGGGTATCGAGGAAATATTCACTCTTCCCGCAATTCTTTGTGGTGCTGGTGGTGGTCTTAATGGATATACAACTGTTACGGCTACAAGCGGGGTAACAAATGGCCTTCCTACCCATTCAAGTGCCATGAA
>JAUXNR010000140.1 GCA_030682755.1 Flavobacterium sp. | reverse complement strand
ATATCATTCCAAACACACTCACCGAAGCTGAAGAAAAGAAAGGACTTACGCTAGAAAGCAAAGCGGTTCGCAATCGTATCGTAAATGAAAGTTTGGCAAATGCTTTAAAATCGAACCCCTCTCCTATTTACAGTCAAAAATTTGCCAACCGAATTACAACTGGAAATACTACGGATGATATGCCAAAAATTGCTTCAGTTGATTGGATTATCGAAGTAGTGGTAGAACGTTTAGACATCAAAAAACTCGTTTTCGAGCAAGTTGATAAGTATAGAAAACCAGGAACATTAGTTACTTCCAACACTTCTGGAATTCCGATTCAATTTATGAGCGAAGGACGAACAGAAGATTTTCAACAGCATTTTTGCGGAACGCACTTCTTCAATCCTGCTCGTTATTTGAAATTGTTTGAAATCATTCCTGGACCCAAAACGAGTCAGTCTGTTTCAGATTTCTTAACCCATTATGGTTCTCAATTTCTTGGAAAAACATCGGTTGTTGCCAAAGATACTCCGGCTTTCATCGGTAACCGAATTGGAATTTTCGGTATCATGAGTCTATTTCACCAAGTAAAAGAAATGGGTTTAACCATCGAAGAAGTTGATAAATTGACCGGACCAGTCATTGGTCGTCCAAAATCGGCAACTTTTAGAACGGTTGATGTGGTAGGATTGGATACGCTAGTTCACGTGGCAAATGGAATTTACCAAAATTGTCCAAATGATGAAGCTCACAACTTATTCAAATTGCCTTCATTTATTGATAAGATGATGGAGAATAAATGGTTGGGAAGCAAAACCAAACAAGGATTTTATAAAAAAGTTGACAAAGATATTCTTTCGTTGGATTTGGATACGATGGAATATCGTCCGAATAAAAAAGCTTCTTTTGCCACTTTAGAATTAACAAAAACTATCGACAAACCTATTGATCGTTTCCGAGTTTTAGTGAAAGGAAAAGACAAAGCAGGTGATTTTTACAGAAAGAATTTTGCCGCCATGTTTGCGTATTGTTCCAACAGAATTCCTGAAATTTCAGACGAATTATACAAAATTGATGATGCCATGAA
>JAUXNR010000096.1 GCA_030682755.1 Flavobacterium sp. | reverse complement strand
ATTATCAATTTTTAGACACATATAACGTTACACCAAACAACTACCAAGGCATTATCGGATTAGCACCCACCAGGCTCTTCAATCCAAATTTTGGTTGGGAAACAAACAAAAAGATTGAAGTTGCAATGGAATTGGGGCTTTGGAAAGATAATATTTTTCTAACGACCGCTTATTTTTCAAATCGCTCATCAAATCAATTAGTAGGTGTGCCACTTCCTGCAACCACAGGTTTTCCATCCATCCAAGCAAATTTTGATGCAACAGTTCAAAATACAGGTTTAGAAATAGACGTAAGAACTGTAAATCTAAAAAGTGGCAGCTTTAAATGGGTCTCAACTTTAAACTTTACCCAACCAAAAAATGAATTGATTGAATTTAAAAACCTAGAAGGTTCAACATATGAAAACACACTGGTAGTTGGTCAACCATTAAATATTATAAAGTTGTATAATTTAACGGGCATCAACCCTGAAACAGGAATATATCAGTTCCAAGATATTGATAACGACGGTCAAGTTTCAGCCCCAAATGATCGTCAGGTTATAGGCAACTTAAATCCTGAATGGTTCGGTGGTTTAGGCAATCAATTAAATTATAAAAATTGGGAATTAGATATTCTATTTCAATTTGTAAAACAACAAGGTAGAAATTTTGGCTATTTCTTTCCGGTTCCGGGTAGCTTTTCAAATCAACCAACGGAGGTTTTAAATCATTGGCCGGCAAATGGAGCTAATACGTCTTCACAGGTTTATACATCGGGTGCCAATCCAGATGCAATGCAAGCCTTTTTAAGATATATAGATAGTAATGCTATTATAAGTGATGCGTCTTTTGTAAGGTTAAAAAGTATCAGTCTTTCATACAACCTACCATCGAATTGGACAAAATCATTTTCGGGTAGAATATACTTACAAGGCCAAAACCTCTTGACTTTTACAAAATATAGAGGAGCAGATCCTGAGAACCAAACCTCTGGTTTTTTACCTCCTTTGAAACAATGGACGCTTGGATTACAATTCAATTTATAAACTAAAATTAGAAAATATGAAAACAAAATTTAAAATAGGTATTGCAACAGTTATAACGATTTTTAGTGTAATAAGTTGCGAAAGCTTTATTGAAGTCGATGTACCTCAATCGCAATTAACAGGTCAGGCAGTATTTGAAGATGCCTCTACAGCAACAGCCGCTTTGTCTAATGTATACGCAAGGCTTCGTGCAGAAGGTATGGTAACAGGGTCGGCATTCGGGTTATCAAACTTTATGGGTAATTATGCAGATGAGCTTACATTTTATGGGAGCAATACAGTGTTGCAAAGCATTAATAACCATACGATTGTACCAAGCAACTCATACGTCGCGACACTTTGGAACAGTAGTTATGGACAAATATACGCACTTAACGCAATAATTGAAGGAGTTGCAAACAGCAACAATATTAATACAGAAAATAAAAATAAATTATTGGGTGAAGCTTTATTTCTAAGAGCTTATATACATTTTTATTTAGTGAATTGTTTTGGCGAAATTCCATACATTAAAACCACAAACTATATTCAAAACACTACAATTTCACGAAATACAATTAGTGAAATAAACGAAAATATTTTAAATGATTTAACAGATGCTGAAGCTTTACTAGCTAACAATTACCCAACCACTGAGCGAGTAAGAGCAAATAAATTTGTTGCAAAAGCAATGTTAGCAAGGGTACACCTATATCTTGAAAACTGGGCACAAGCTGAAGATTATGCTACTGCGGTAATAAACAATACATCGTATGGTTGGGATCTAAATATTCAAAATGTGTTTTTAAGAAATAATCCGGGTATTATATGGGCTTTGCATCCCGGTATTGCAGGTCTTAATACACTAGATGCGAGAACTTTTATTTTTTCATCAGGCCCGCCTATTAAGCAAGCCTTATC
>JAUXNR010000093.1 GCA_030682755.1 Flavobacterium sp. | reverse complement strand
TTCATTCCAAATAATTTATCATTTTCTATGATGAAATCTTTTGTATGAGCCAATTGTTCTTCTAAGAATAATGTATCTCCCGGATCTTCCACTCTTACTTTACGCATCATTTGACGAATAACTACTTCAAAGTGTTTGTCGTTGATTTTTACCCCTTGTAAACGGTACACCTCTTGAATTTCATTTACCAAATACTGCTGAACAGCAGAAGGTCCTTGAATTCTTAAAATATCCTCAGGAGTTATAGCACCATCTGATAAAGGCAATCCTGCTTTGATAAAGTCGTTCTCTTGAACCAAGATTTGATTAGATAATTTAACCAAATACTTTTTAACTTCACCAAATTTAGATTCCACAATAATCTCACGGTTACCTCTTTTGATTTTTCCAAAAGTTACCACACCGTCAATTTCTGAAACCACAGCAGGGTTAGATGGGTTACGAGCTTCAAGCAACTCGGTGATTCTTGGTAAACCTCCCGTGATATCTCCTGATTTAGAAGAACGTCTTGGGATTTTTACTAAAATTTTACCGGCTTTAATCTTTTCACCGTTATCAACCATTAAGTGAGCTCCAACAGGAAGGTTATACGAACGGATTAACTCGCCGTCTTTTCCATAAATTAATAAAGTTGGTACTAATTTTTTGTTACGTGCCTCAGAAATAACTTTTTCTTGGAATCCGGTTTGCTCATCAATTTCAACTTGGAACGATTGTCCTTGTTCTAAATCTTCGTAAGCAATTTTACCCGTAAACTCAGAAATAATTACTCCATTATAAGGATCCCATTTACAAATAAGTGTTCCTTTATCCACCACATCACCGTTTTTCACTGCAATGGTTGAACCGTAAGGAATATTATGTGTATTCAAAACAATCCCTGTGTTTTCATCTACCAATTTCAATTCTGTTGAACGGGAAACTACGATGTCTACCATGTTTCCTTCTGCATCTTCACTTTTAACTGTTTTAAGATCTTCTATTTCTAAACGACCTCTAAAACGTGTAATGATACTTGATTCTTCAGAAATACCACCCGCAACACCACCAACGTGGAACGTACGTAAGGTCAACTGTGTTCCTGGCTCACCAATAGATTGAGCAGCAACAACACCAACAGCCTCACCACGTTGAATCATTCTTCCGGTAGCTAAGTTACGACCGTAACATTTTGCACAAATACCTTTTTCAGCTTCACATGTTAATGGTGAACGTACTTCTACTCGCTCAATTGGCGAAGCTTCAATAGCTCTCATGGCAGCTTCAGTAATTTCTGTACCACCTTCAACCAATACTTCTAAATTCATTGGATTGATTACATCTTGAAGAGCAACACGTCCTAAGATGCGTTCTCCTAAAGTTTCAACAATCTCTTCATTCTTTTTCAAAGCAGAAACTTCAATTCCTCGTAAAGTACCACAGTCAACAGAGTTTACAATAACATCTTGCGATACATCGTGTAATCTTCTGGTCAAATATCCGGCATCTGCCGTTTTCAAAGCCGTATCGGCAAGACCTTTACGTGCACCGTGAGTAGAAATAAAGTATTCCAAAATCGAAAGACCTTCTTTAAAGTTAGAAAGAATTGGATTTTCAATAATTTCACCACCACCGGCTGTAGATTTTTTAGGCTTAGCCATCAAACCACGCATACCGGTTAACTGACGAATTTGCTCTTTAGAACCCCTTGCTCCTGAATCAAGCATCATATACACCGAGTTGAAACCTTGACGGTCTTCTCTGATGTTTTTCATCGCTAGTTCCGTTAACATGGCGTTAGTAGAAGTCCATACGTCAATAACTTGGTTGTAACGCTCGTTATTGGTAATCAGACCCATGTTATAGTTAACAGAAATAGCCTCAACTTGCTCATTGGCATCTGCTATCAATTCATTTTTTTGATCCGGAACTTTAATATCACCTAATGAGAAGGACAATCCTCCTTTGAAGGCAAATTTATATCCCATATCTTTGATATTATCAAGGAAAGCCGCAGTTGTTGGCACATTGGTAACTGCTAAAATTTTTCCGATAATATCACGCAATGATTTCTTAGTCAATACTTCGTTGATATATCCTGCTGCTTCCGGAACCACTTCGTTGAAAAGTACTCTACCGGCAGTTGTTTGGATAATCTTGTAAACTAATTCACCATTTTCATTAAAATCTTTTGCTCTAATCTTAACTCGGGCATTCAATTCTACTCGTCCTTCATTCAAAGCAATATTTGCTTCTTCTGCAGAATAGAACGACAAACCTTCTCCTAAAATTGGGTGTTCCGGTGTAGACAAACGCTCTTTGGTCATGTAATACAGACCCAAAACCATGTCTTGAGAAGGTACTGTAATTGGAGCACCATTCGCCGGGTTCAAAATATTGTGAGAAGCCAACATCAATAATTGAGCTTCCAAAATTGCTTCAGGGCCAAGCGGTAAGTGAACAGCCATCTGGTCACCATCAAAATCCGCATTAAACGCCGTACATACTAACGGGTGTAACTGGATTGCTTTTCCTTCAATCAATTTAGGTTGAAACGCTTGGATTCCCAAACGGTGTAACGTAGGAGCACGGTTAAGTAATACTGGGTGTCCTTTGATTACATTCTCAAGGATATCCCAAACTACAGGCTCTTTTTTATCTATAATTTTCTTAGCCGATTTCACTGTTTTTACAATACCTCTTTCAATCAATTTACGGATTACGAAAGGTTTGTACAATTCAGCTGCCATATCTTTTGGCAAACCACATTCAAACAATTTCAATTCCGGTCCAACAACAATTACCGAACGAGCAGAATAATCCACACGTTTTCCTAATAAGTTTTGACGGAAACGACCTTGTTTTCCTTTTAAAGAATCAGAAAGTGATTTTAACGGTCTGTTTGATTCTGTTTTAACAGCAGATGCTTTACGCGTGTTGTCAAATAATGAATCAACCGCTTCTTGTAACATACGTTTTTCGTTTCTCAAGATTACTTCAGGAGCTTTAATCTCCATCAATCTTTTTAAACGGTTGTTACGGATGATTACACGACGGTATAAATCATTTAAATCAGAAGTAGCAAAACGACCACCATCCAACGGCACTAACGGACGTAATTCAGGTGGAATAACTGGAATAACTTTTAAAATCATCCATTCCGGTCTGTTCTCACGATTTTTGTTTGCCTCACGGAAAGACTCCACAACTTGAAGACGTTTTAACGCTTCAGTCTTACGTTGTTTAGAAGTTTCATTATTAGCCGCATGACGCAATTCGAAAGATAACGAATCTAAATCCGTACGAGCTAATAAATCCATAATACATTCCGCACCCATCTTAGCGATGAATTTGTTTGGATCTGTATCATCTAAATATTGATTTTCCATCGGAAGGGTATCCAAAATAGTAAGATACTCCTCTTCTGTTAAGAAATCCAATCGGTTCAATGATTCCCCTTCTGCATTTTTAGCAATACCGGCTTGAATTACTACATAACGTTCGTAGTAAATAATCATGTCTAATTTCTTAGACGGTAAACCTAAAATGTATCCAATTTTATTTGGAAGCGAACGGAAATACCAAATGTGAGCAATTGGCACCACCAAATTGATGTGTCCAACTCTGTCACGACGTACTTTTTTCTCGGTTACTTCAACACCACAACGGTCACAAACAATTCCTTTATAACGGATACGTTTGTATTTACCACAGGCACATTCATAATCTTTTACAGGTCCAAAAATACGTTCACAAAACAAACCATCACGTTCCGGTTTGTGTGTTCTATAATTAATTGTCTCCGGTTTCAACACCTCACCTCTGGATTCTCCCAACATTGATTCTGGAGAAGCCAAACCGATAGTAATTTTGTTGAACTTTTTAACGGTGTTTTTGTCTTTATTATTTCTATTATTCATCATAGTCAATAAAATTTGTTTATTATGTTCCAAGTTTAAAGTTTCAGGTTGCAATAAACTTGAAACCTGAAACTTGAAACAATAATGTTATTCTTCTAAACGGATATCTAAACCTAGTCCTTTCAATTCATGCATTAATACATTGAATGATTCTGGTAATCCAGGCTCTGGCATTTGCTCTCCCTTAACGATTGCTTCGTAAGTTTTAGCTCTACCAATAACGTCATCCGATTTAACCGTCAAAATTTCACGTAAGGTGCTTGAAGCTCCATAAGCCTCTAAAGCCCAAACCTCCATCTCTCCAAAACGCTGTCCTCCAAACTGTGCCTTACCACCTAATGGCTGTTGTGTAATCAACGAGTAAGGTCCAATAGAACGTGCATGCATTTTGTCATCAACCATATGCCCTAATTTCAACATATAAATTACACCAACGGTAGCTGCTTGGTGGAAACGCTCTCCGGTTCCTCCATCATACAAATAGGTATGACCAAATTGTGGAATACCTGCTTCATCTGTTAAAGCATTAATTTGATCTAAAGTTGCTCCGTCAAAAATTGGGGTTGCATATTTTCTTCCTAAGTTTTGTCCTGCCCAACCTAATACAGTCTCATAAATCTGACCAATATTCATACGAGAAGGTACACCAAGTGGATTCAATACAATATCAACAGGTGTTCCGTCTTCTAAGAACGGCATATCCTCTTGACGAACAATTCTTGCAACAATACCTTTGTTTCCGTGACGTCCTGCCATTTTATCACCCACTTTAAGTTTACGCTTTTTAGCAATATAAACTTTAGCTAGTTTTAAAATACCGGCCGGTAACTCATCACCCACAGTAATGGTGAATTTCTCTCTACGTAAAGCTCCTTGAAGGTCATTCAATTTGATTTTATAATTGTGAATCAAATCGTTTA
>JAUXNR010000092.1 GCA_030682755.1 Flavobacterium sp. | reverse complement strand
AGAATTAATTCATTGGCAAATAAGGTTGAGAAAACAACCTGCCTTAAAAGCTAGTATTTCTTAGGGCTCGAAGAGCCAAGAATGAACGCGGTTGCTCCATGAAACCACCTTCCGGTTTGGGCCTTTTTTTTGCGATGCGTTTTGCGTTTAGTTTTCTTTGAAGCCATTAATTTTTTTTGAGGTTTGGAACAGAATAATTCTTTTTTAAATGATGCTTTTTTTTGCAAATAGTTTTTGTAATGGCTTTTCCTTCGTTTTATAAGGTTAGGCGAGTAAAAAAAACCTGTATAAAGCTTCGGTACTTTATTTATATATTTTTGTTTTTACCCAATATTGATTATTTTAGCTATAAGTTAAATTTGACATATGAATACATGGCAACCTAAAGAACGTTTAATAAAAAATACATCCCTTACATTATTTATAAAGCGAGCAGCCATGGTACCAATGGTGTTTGTTTTATGCGGGAGTAAATGAGTTGGCCCTTATTTTAAAATGAACCTACAACCTATTAAATTTTTGTTATTTATTGCCGGAATCATTTGGTTTCAAACTGTGACGGCACAAATTGTTCGCGGTAAACTTTTTGACATTAAGGACAGTTCTGCATTAGAGTTCGCATCTATAGTTTGTGTTAATGCTTCAGAAAAATTTTTAACACAAGTTCATTCGGACGAAAATGGTGAATTTCAAATTAATTTGCCTTTGGAGACTTATTACTTAAAAATTTCCAAGTTTGTTGAATATTCAGAAATTAGAATTATTAATATTACACATAGTTTCGACACGTTAAATATTGGGTCAATTCCGTTGATTAAAACTCCAGAATATATACAAGTTCAATTTAAGGGAATATCTAGGAGAAAGGAACGAAAAAATCAGAAAAGTCTCATAAAAGATTATAACAGAAAGATAAATAAATATCATGACATTGTAGTGAACAGACCATCTGGTAAATTTAAAATGATTAAAAGGGTTGAAATAGTCGAAAATAAAAGCAAATTAAAATTAGTCTATCAAATTAACTTTAACAATCTGATAAT
>JAUXNR010000085.1 GCA_030682755.1 Flavobacterium sp. | reverse complement strand
TAAAATTCAAAAAGGCGATAAATTTGCGGTTACTTTTTATGAAAAATTCATTAATGATACCATTTATGCCGGAGTAGAAAAAATGGAAGCTTCTTTTTTTGAACACAAAGGGAAACAGATTTATGCTTTCCCGTTTAAAATTGACACCTTGGCCAAAAAAGTAGATTATTATGACCATGAGGCAAAAGCACTAAAAACAATGTTTTTAAAAGCTCCATTGGATTATTTTAGAATATCTTCAAAGTTCTCGCCAAAACGTTTTCATCCCGTTCAAATGACCTGGAAAGCCCATAAAGGAACAGATTATGCCGCTCCTCACGGAACGCCAATAAAAACTACTGCATCAGGTGTAGTGGAACGAACCGGATTTACGGCAGGTAATGGTAATTATGTAAAAGTAAAACACAACAGTACTTATTCTACACAATATTTACACATGTCTAAGATTCTTGTAAGACAAGGACAACGCGTTAATCAAGGAGAAGTAATAGGAAAAGTAGGTAGTACAGGTCTAGCAACCGGCCCACATGTTTGTTATCGTTTTTGGAAAAACGGCGAGCAAGTGGATCCGCTTTCGCAAAAATTACCAAATACAGAACCTATGCCTGATAAACACAAACCCAGATTTATGAGTATTATGGCACCAATGAAAAAAGAACTAGATAGTGTAGCTTATGTGGCTTTTAGAAACATTAGAATTTCAACTAACTCAACTTCAGAATAATATGGCACTAGAAAGTTTGAATCCATCAGGAACAGTTGCTTGGCAAAATTTAAGAACTCATTTTGAAGAAATGCAGTATGCTTCCATGCAAGATATGTTTGCAGAAGATGCTTTAAGAGCAGAAAAATTTCATGTCAAATGGAATGATTTTTTAGTGGATTATTCAAAAAACATCATCACAAAGGAAACTATAAATCATTTAATTTCTCTTGCAGAAGAAGTAAATTTAAAAGATGCTATTGAAAAATATTTTGCAGGAGACACCATAAATAAAACAGAAAACAGAGCTGTTTTGCATACCGCATTGCGAGCAAATGAATCAGATAGTTTTTCTGTTGATGGAAAAAATGTAATGCCTGAAATTTTTGCAGTTAAATCTAAAATAAAGTTGTTTACCAATGAAGTTGTAACCGGAGTCAGAAAAGGATTTACCGGAAAACAATTTACAGATGTGGTAAATATCGGTA
>JAUXNR010000083.1 GCA_030682755.1 Flavobacterium sp. | reverse complement strand
TTTATCCACTTTTGGTTCAATATACACCAAACTTGGAGCCTGATAATTTATTAATAACGCCTGACGGAACATTTCAATACAAAAGGATAGAAATTTCTTTTGTGTTTCTCTTCCCAATTTGGCAACAGCTTCACTCCATTCAATTAAATCATGAATTGCGGCAGCATTTCCTTTAGCCCTAAAGGCGGCTCTAACCCACAAAACAAACCATTGTTCAAATTGAATTTCATCTCCTTCTTCGTGAATTAATTTTAAAGCTTTATTAAAATTACCTTGTGCTTGATGGGCAATTTTTAAAGCCAAATTTTCATCAACAGCATGATGTTGAACCAAAGCATCAGCAATTGATTTTTCAGATAATTTATTAAAATGCAAGACTTGACATCGGGACCTGATGGTTTGAATAATGGCTTCTTCTTTTTCTGCAATTAGAATAAACAATGTGGTTTCAGAAGGTTCTTCTAAAATTTTTAATATTTTGTTGGAAGCTGAAATATTCATTTCTTCAGCCATCCAAATAATCATCACTTTATAGCCGCCTTCATAAGATTTTAAGGATAATGTTTTTAAAATTTCTTGCGAATCATCAACCCTAATTTCTCCTTGCTTGTTTTCTGTGCCCAAATGTTTGTACCAATCAAACAAGCTCCCATAAAGTGAAGATTTTAAAAATGCTCTCCAATCTTGAATAAAGTCAATACTTTTTGGCTTTGATTTTACTTCATCAGTAGTAACCGTAGGATAAATGAAATGCAAATCAGGATGAGCAAACTGATCAAACTTCAGATTACAACCCTCGTTGCCACCGGAATTTTCGTTGTTGCAATTTTTACATAATAAATATTGAGCATAAGCAATAGCCAAAGGTAAAGTTCCGCTTCCTTCCGGACCAACAAACAGTTGAGCATGCGGAATTCTATTCAACTCAATACTTCGTATCAAATGATGCTTAATGGCTTCCTGACCTACTATTTCTGAAAACTTCATATCGCAAATATAAATTAAAAAATCAGGACATTTTAAAAATCATAATTCTTTAAAAACAACCGTAAATAAGAAAAAACACATAAACCGTCGTTTTTTATTTACAAAAGAGTTAAATTTACAGAACTGTTTACAATTTCATAACAGTACCATTAAAATGAATACAGAATATTTGAATATTATTACTTTTCAAAAGATAAAATTCAACTCAAAAGGTTATATTTTCTTTCTTTCTTTCTTTTTCTTTCTTTTTTCAATAACGGTTTTTGCTCAACTTCAAGTTCCATTTTCACAACGATATGATGCAAAAATAAATGGCGACATGACAGTTATTGCCAATAATATTTTGAATAGAATTGAGAAAAGAAATTCGCCAAATGATCCATATAATGATTTGACCTTTGAGAATACTTCAAATGATGATTTTGATATGGAATATATTGATATTGACAGTGATCCAAATACATTTTCGTCCAGCAGTGCCGCTTTATTTTTAAGACAAGAAGAAACAAAAAAAATAAAATTTGCAGGGCTGTATTGGTCGGCAACATACAAATACGAAAGTGGTTATAAAATCAAAGAAAAGTTTTATGCGTATGATAATGACAGAAAAAACATTGACGAAGTTTTATTAAAATTACCCACAACAAATCAATATTTACCAATAAAAGGAAAGGTTATTTATGACGGACATAAAAACAAACCGTTTAAAGATCAAGCTCCCTATGTTGTTTTTGCAGATGTTACAGACCATGTGAAATCATTGGAAAATCCGTTTGGGTTTTATACCGTTGCTAATATTCGTGCAACACAAGGAACATTAAGCGGTGGTTCTTCCGCCGGATGGACAATGGTTTTTGTTTATGAAGATGCTTCAATGCCTGAAAACTATATCACAATTCACGATGGTTTTGGAGGAATTTTTGAAGAATCAGAAGACATTACCACATTTAAATTTGATTCCATTGCAGCAGGAAAAATTAATGTAAAAATACTTTGTGCGGCATTAGAAGGTGATCAACGAACACACGGCGACATGGTTTTTTTAAGTTCGTCAACAAAACCAAAATTATCCAATCTTAGAACTAAAACCAGGTATAACAGTAATGTTTTTAACAGTAGTATCACTATTGAAGGCGAAGAATATGTTTATAGAATTCCTAACTCAAGAAATACATTGGGATATGACACATTTATGACCAGTATTTCAAATACCGATAATTATTTTGTGAACAATTCCACCAATGAAGTATATCTTCGGGTTAAATCATCGGTTGATCGTTATTTTTTCTTCTTGACAGCTCTTTCAGTGGGAAGTCCGGACAGTACGAAAAAAATCAAACAAATCGACGCAGACCATTCGGTTTCTCTAAATGAGACTATACCCAAAACTTCAAACCCTGATTTTAAAGAAATCACTGTAGATACAGAAATTACAAACCTTACCGAAGAGAATGATGAACCAATTTCTGAAACAGAGAGCAATTTGGAAAAATCGCGTTTTATTAATCATCCCAATCTGAAAAAAGGTTATTATTTAGTAGCAAACGTTTTTGCAATACCTTCAAATTCGAGAAAATTTTTGAAAGAATTAGAATTAAAAGGAATATCTGCTAATTTTTTCACAAACCCTGAAAATAAATATATTTATGTATATTTGGGATATTATGACAACTTAGAAGAAGCTCAAAAACAAGTTGACATCAAAACTCGAAGAAAGTACAAAGATGAAGTTTGGATTTTAGGAGTAAACGTCAAATAAATTACATATCATATAACCAATATGTTTAAAATGAGGAAAATACCACCTTTAATCTCATTCCTTCAGGTTAGCTTTATTTTATTTAGTGCAACTAGTTTTGCACAGTTAGCCAAACCATTTGAAGTTCGATTCCAGCAATTTGTAAAAGGAGACATTACTTTAATTGCCAATCAAATTGTGAACAGAAAAGACGGAAATTCATCCGCAAATAATGCTTACAATGTTACAGACAGATCCGCAAAACTAAACGATGAGTGGTTTATGGATTATGTGGATATTGACAATGATCCAACAACTTTTTCTTCCAGCAGTGCCGATTTGAATTTGGGAAATCAATCGTCTAACAAAATTATTTATGCCGGTATGTATTGGTCTGCAACTTATAAATATGAAAAAGGCAAACAAAAGAAAAACAAAAAATTTGTTGCTTCAAACAACAAGAGAAACACTTTTGATGTTATAAAAATTAAACTTCCCGGTTCAAAAGATTACGAAGAAATTCAAGGCGAAATTCTTTATGACGGATACGAAAAAGAAGGATTTTTAGAAAACGCTCCTTATGCGGTTTATGCAAACATTACAGATAAAGTGAAACAAGCAAAAAACCCGAATGGCACCTATACGGTTGCAAACATAAAAGCAACTTTAGGAACATTAAGTGGCGGCGTTTCTGCGGGTTGGACATTGGTTTTTGTGTATGAAGACGATAATCTTTCCGGTAAACAAATCACTTCATTTGATGGTTTTGCGGGCGTGACAAATAAATCTACAAACATTAATTTTTCAGGTTTTCAAACGTTATCCGAAGGTGAAGTAAAAGCCAAAATCCTTGGTGCCGCTCTGGAGGGTGATCAAAATTTAAAAGGAGATAAACTCTTTATCAAAACAGAAACCAGTCAAAATGATGTGGCTATTGAAGAACCGTTGCGAGATAAAAACAATTTTTTCAACAGTTCCATAACCGTTAATAATTCATATTTCAACAAGAAAAATCCAAATAGCATAAATACCTTGGGGTATGACGCTTTTGTGATTCCCATACCAAACACCAATAATTCAGTAATTGGAAACAACACTAAAGAAGCAACGATTAGATTAAAATCTACCGGAGACCGTTATTTCATGTTTTTTTGTGCCTTAAGCGTGGAAGGTATTGATCCAACAACCCCGATTGAAGAAATACCAGTTGTACTGTCATCAGAAACAAGTGAGGAAAACAATAAAAAACCGGTAGTTGCAGAAATAAAAAAAGAATCTAAAAAAGTCGTGGTTGCCACAACCAATTCAAGTCAAAAAAACACAGCAGTTACATCAAAAAGAATTGAGCCAATTCAATCTAAAAATGTAGCAGTTCCAAAAGTAAATAATGGTAATTATCTCATTGCAAATGTTTTCAGAATACATTCCAATGCTGTTAATTTTGTTGAAAAATTAAAAAAAATGGGAATTGATGCCAATTATTTCATCAACCCAACAAATAATTACCGCTATGTTTATGTAAGCAGTTTTTCAAGTTGGAATGAAGCCAAAGAACAGTATCATTCCAATTTAAACAACCGTTATTTTGGAGAAATGTGGATTATGACCATTCATAATGACGAAATTTAATAAACAAACAATAATAGAACAAAACCATCATTTTTAATTTTAATTAGTTTTACTACTTTTGTAAAATAACATATTCCAAACCAAATGAAAACAGTAAACGACTTCAATTTTGCTAATAAAAGAGCCATAATTCGCGTAGATTTTAATGTGCCTTTAGATGAAAATTATAATGTAACGGATAGTAATAGAATTGAAGCTGCAAAACCAACCATTGATAAAATTTTAGCCGATGGCGGTAGCGTAATTTTAATGTCGCACCTCGGAAGACCAAAAGGAGTGGAAGGAAAGTACTCATTGCGTCATATTGTTGATAAAACATCAGAAATTTTAGGCGTAAACGTTGAATTTGTTTCAGATTGTGTTGGCGATAAAGTAGAAAAAAGAACAG
>JAUXNR010000061.1 GCA_030682755.1 Flavobacterium sp. | reverse complement strand
GAAATGTTCTTTTTACAATAATGTAATAAAGCCGTTTGTTCGTTTGCGGGAACCAATTCTTTAATGGCTTCGAGGTGTTTTTTCTCAATTTGCAAAACGACATCGCGATACGAATCATCTTTTGAAGCTGCTTTTTGAGCTGCAGATAAAAGTAAATCGGTAACACCACTAAAGGCCGAAACAGCTACGATTAACTTATCTTCTTTAGATTTTTGTTCAACAATTTCGAGAACTAACTTTATATTTTGAGCATTGGCAACCGAAGTTCCCCCGAATTTTAATACCTTCATTTGATTATTTTTTACTTGAAAACATAGATTTTATTTTATTCTTTCGAATAAGCATGGATGCGGATGATATGTAAAAATTATACCCCGAATGGGGTTGTAGTTGTAGAAGATGTGCCAAAAGAAAATCCATTCAACGAATTGAAGGATGGGTTTGAATAAAATATGTTCTTTTGTGATTTCATCTAAAACAAATGTAATAAATTTACGTAAAGAAAAAAGAAAAATTAAACTTTTACGAATACTTCAATAAACTTTCTATTCCGATAGCAGATGAAAATTTTTAATGCAGAAAAAATCAAAGAACTTGATAAATTAACAATTGAAAAGCAGCAAATCACTTCTTTAGAATTGATGGAAAGAGCTGCTTTACAAGCTTTTTTGTGGTTGGTGAATCATTTTCAAGATAAAAAAACCGTTTATCATATTTTTTGTGGAGTTGGAAACAACGGAGGTGACGGATTGGTAATTGCTAGAATGTTGAAACAGAATTATTTTGATGTACATGTTTATATTGTTCCGTTTAGCGATAAATTATCTCCTGATTTTGATAAGAATTTAGAACGGTTAAAAGAATGTAATCTCACGTATGAAGTTATCAATGAAGCCGCAGAATTTCCGGATATTGCTGAAAATCATGTTATTGTAGATGCCATTTTCGGAATTGGTTTAACCAGAGAAATGGATAGTTGGCTTCAAATTTTGATTCAAAAAATTAATTATCATCAATCGTTTAAAGTTTCCATTGATGTTCCATCCGGATTATTTTTGGATAAAAAAACAACGATTGCGATTCATTCAGATGTTGTTCTCACGTTTCAGTTTCCAAAATTGCCTTTTTATTTACCTGATAATGAAAGTTTTATTAATGAAATTGTTTTGTTACCAATTGATTTGGATGTGAAATCTATCGAATCAATTCACACCAATTATTATTATACCGATTTAAATAAAATAAAAAAGCGATATAAGCCCATTTCAAAATTTTCGCATAAAGGAACGCAAGGTCATGTATTGCTGATTGGTGGTTGCTATGGAAAAATTGGAGCGATGGTTTTGGCTTCGCAAGCGGCTTTGCGTTCGGGTTGTGGTTTAGCAACGGTTTTTGTGCCAAAATGTGGTTATGAAATTATGCAAACAGCTACTCCGGAAGCAATGGTAATGACCGATGAAAATTATCATAAAATAACCAGTATTGAATTTAATTTTCAACCCAAAGCAATCGGAATTGGTATGGGAATTGGTCAAGATGAGGAAACTACAGCAGCTTTATATCATTTTTTAAAGGAAAATAGAATTCTTCTAGTGATTGATGCCGATGCATTGAATATTCTTTCTGAGAATCCGGAATGGTTGAATTTACTGCCAAAAAACTCAATTTTGACACCACATCCCAAAGAATTAGAACGATTGATTGGAACTTGGGAAGATGATTTTGACAAAATTGAAAAAGTAAAATCGTTTGCTAAAATGTACCATTTGGTGGTTTTAATCAAAGGGGCTTATACTTTAATTATAGACGACAAAAATGTGTATGTCAATTCTTCAGGAAACCAAGCTCTGGCTACAGGTGGTAGCGGCGATGTGTTATCCGGAATGATTACGAGTTTTCGAGCTCAAGGTTATTCAGCTGTGGATGCAGCACTTTTAGGAGTTTATTTTCA
This sequence comes from Flavobacterium sp., assembly GCA_030682755.1. Classification (GTDB taxonomy): domain Bacteria; phylum Bacteroidota; class Bacteroidia; order Flavobacteriales; family Flavobacteriaceae; genus Flavobacterium. The sequence goes on along the minus strand of JAUXNR010000061.1, from coordinate 4,227 downwards.
TGGGCGAACGGCTGATATTGCCATGAATGATATGGGTTATGAAGGTTTTATTGCTTCAGATATTATAAAGTATTTGGGGAAAGTATTTTTGGAGTTGAAAAATTAAACCATTAAGAAATTGAGTTAGCTTCCTTAATTTCTTAATGGTTCAAAAAAAGTTAATCTACAACCCAACTTCCTTCAACAATTCTTTCAACTTTGCATCAGAAGGTCTTGGAGCATCAGCATTCACGATTTTACCTTCCGTATCAATAAGAATGAATCTTGGAATTCCATCAATCGCATAATTTTTAACAAAATCAGATTTCCAATCATTATCAGCGAATAATTGAATTCCTTTAAGTTCTTTGTTAGCCACCATTTTTTTCCATTTTTCATGATCTTTTTTATCATCAATAGAAATGCTGACAAATTCGATGTTTTTTCCATGATATTCTTTTTCAACTTCTTTTAAAGCAGGAATTTCGGCAATACAAGGTCCACACCAAGTGGCCCAAACATCGATGTAAACAAATTTGCCTTTCAAGCTTTCGAGTGAAGTTTTTCCGCCATTTATATTTTCATAATCAAAAGAAGGAGAGGGCAGACCTTTGGCAAGATTTTTTACAATTTCAAACTTATCCGTCAATTCCTTTTTAAACTTTTCATCTAGTGAATAATTCATTATTTCATTGTAAACGGTTTCTAAATTTGGAGTTGAACCATTCAATTCATACATCATGTTTTTGACCAATTCACTTTGAATGAGTTTACTTTTAATAGGTTTTAAAACCTCAAAACCTTTTTCAAGCGGTGTTTTAGTTGAATCTGCTTCTGTATACATTTTTTTTGAAAAGTTGTTTCCAGCTAAATTTCGGTAGGAAAAAGAGAATTTAAATAATTCTTCATTATCCATTGAAAAATCGTCACCAATTTTTGGAAAGCTCTCGGAAGCTTTGAATTCTCTATTATCAGTAAAATAGCCATGAGTAGAAGGATATTGAGCATACATTTTTAAAACATGAAAATCTGCATCTAATTTTTCGAGTTTTACAAAGTTTTGATTGGTTAGCTTAGCATCATCCAATGCTTTCAAAATTTCTTTTTTGTACAATTCATTTTTTTCAATGAAAGCTTTTTCATCTAGCGTGAATAAGGGTTTTACATTTTCCCAGCTATCCATTTTACCATAAATAGATTCAATCACTTGATGCTTTTTTGACATAAAATTATTTTCATCTGAACCATTTCCTTTGAAAACAAAAGACTTTTCAAACTCAGCCGCATTATTTTCAACATTCAATTGAAATCCATTTTCTAAATAAATGAATCGTTGTTTTTCATCACTTAGAACCAGAGAATAAAGTCCGTTGTAGTCTAATTGAAGCGTGTCTGAAAATGTTCCGTCTTCATTAATATTGATTTCTTTTGAAAAATTCAAACCTTCTAATTTGATGATTTTTGCCTCAGCATTTGAAATTTTTCCTGATAATGTGGTAATAACTTCTTTATCCTGACAGGAAATAAAGCAAATTAAGGAGAGTAAAGCACTAATTTTTTTCATGTTATAATTGTTTAGATTCTCAAAAGTAAGAAATTCAATTCATAATTTGTTATTAAAAAAACCACAATTATGTTGCATTTATGCAAACGTTTGCGGAATTTTGAAACCTCAACCAATAATTAAATGGATCACTATCATTATATCAGCACTGACCTGCTTTCTCTGGATACTATTAATCAAATTTTACTTGAAAATAAATCGTTAGCTTTATCAGAAGAAGCGAAGGTTAACATTCAAAAATGCCGCGATTATTTAGATAAAAAAATGCAATCGCAAACCGATCCTATTTATGGGATAAATACAGGATTTGGGTCGTTGTGCAATGTGAAAATTTCAAATGAAAATCTTTCCCAACTTCAGGAAAACTTAGTGAAATCGCATGCATGTGGAACAGGTGATGAAGTTCCGAATTCAATTGTGAAGTTGATGTTGTTACTTAAAATTCAATCGTTGAGTTACGGAAATTCAGGTGTTCAACTAGAAACGGTTGAGCGATTAATTGATTTTTATAATAATGATGTTTTACCAATAATTTATACGCAAGGTTCTCTAGGTGCTTCAGGGGATTTGGCTCCGTTAGCACATTTAAGTTTGCCATTATTAGGCGAAGGTGAAGTTTGTTTTGAAGGTAAAAAAGTACATTCAAAAGAAATGCTCGCTCATTTTAATTGGAAACCCATCGTTTTGCAATCCAAAGAAGGTTTGGCTTTGCTGAACGGAACGCAATTTATGAGTGCGTATGGTGTTCATATTTTATTAAAATCCTATAAGTTATCGTATTTAGCAGATTTAATCGGAACCATTTCTTTGGAAGGTTTTGATGGACGAATTGATCCGTTTAACGAATTGATTCACTTAGTTCGTCCGCACAAAGGTCAGATTGAAACAGCTCAACGTATCACTGATTTTTTAGATGGAAGTCAAATTATAAATCAAAATAAAACGCACGTTCAAGATCCGTATTCTTTCCGTTGTATGCCACAAGTGCATGGAGCTTCAAAAGATGCGATGGATTATGCCAAACGTGTTTTTAGAACAGAAATTAACTCGGTAACAGATAATCCGAATGTTTTTGTGGGTGAAGATGTTATTGTTTCGGGTGGAAATTTCCACGGACAACCGTTAGCTTTAGCCTTAGATTTTCTGGGAATTGCGTTAGCCGAATTAGGAAGTATTTCCGAAAGAAGAACGTATCAATTGATTTCCGGACTTCGTGGTTTGCCTGCTTTTTTAGTAGACAATCCGGGGTTGAATTCCGGCTTTATGATTCCGCAATATACTGCCGCAAGTATCGTAAGTCAGAACAAACAATTGGCCACTCCTGCTAGTATTGACAGTATTGTTTCCAGTAACGGTCAAGAAGATCACGTGAGTATGGGTGCGAATGCTGCGACAAAATGTTTTAAAATTATTGAAAATTTAGAACGCATTTTGGCCATTGAATTGATGAATGCTTCGCAAGCCATTGAATTTAGAAGACCATTGAATTCCAGTGAGTTTATCGAACAATTTTTGAAATCGTATCGCACCGAAGTTCCTTTTGTGCAAGAAGATCGCATTTTGCATTATGATATTGAAAACTCTATTGCTTTTTTGAGGAGTTTTGAGATTGAGGTGGAATAGATAAGATTAATTTGCTGTTCAAAGCTTTTGACAATTCTCCAAATGAATTTGATAAGCTCATATGTTTAGCTAATAAAAAAATTTTAAAGCATTATAACAATATATTTACTTGTTATTTAATCAGTGACATTCATCATATATTAACTTTTTAAAATATTAATTTTTTACAAGCAGAAAGAACTTTGTTGATTATTTTTAATTTTTTATTTAAACTTTGATTTAAGTATTGATTCGGTTATTAATTTTTCGTCAACTTCATTATCAATTACATATAAAATTTGCAATTCTTTATTTGAGATTTCTCCAATAAGTAAAAATGTTGTGTATTTTTTTTGAGGGTCTGAAATAATATTTTTGATTTTATAAAAAACTTTTCCGTCAATTTCAATTTCCTCTTTGCTAATATTAATTGGAGTTTCTAGTTCTTTATATTTTTCTTCAAATAATTCTATAAGCTTATTTATGTATTCATTTATCCCAAATTTTTTTATGTTATTACCAGATAAATAGCTTGACATTATAATATTAAAGTTAGAATCTTTTTCTTTAGCAATAGCGAAAAGAATATCTTCCTCGGGATCTAAGTTTAAATTCGTATCATTTTCAAGAAATTTTTCTCCTGTAGTTGTAATTTGTGAAAAATTATCAGTTTGATAAAAATAATTTTTGGGTATTTCGTATGTCCAAGAAATATTTCCAATTTTATAATTTTTTTGAGCAAAAGTTATATTTGCAAATAATAGTATTAAGTAAAAAAATATTCTATTCATATTATTTTTATTTTTTATGCGTTCAAAGAAAACTTTCTTAGGACTAATTAATATGTTTTAAAAGCCGATATTTTAAAAGTTATCGAATAATACAAGTTACTATTTCACTCTAAAATTCTTCTCAATCGCCTTAATCATTTCACCCGCAATGTCTTTGTTAGTAGCACCTTCAATTCCTTCTAAACCGGGAGATGAATTGACCTCCAACAAAAGTGGTCCTTTACTTGATCGAATAATATCAACTCCGGCTACTTTTAATCCCATAGCTTTGGCCGCTTTTACGGCAATGAT
>JAUXNR010000059.1 GCA_030682755.1 Flavobacterium sp. | reverse complement strand
ACATCTGCTTCTACAACCTCAACAGGCTTTTTAAACGGAACCTCAATGGCATCTCCGTCTGTTGCCGGAGTGGCACTTTTATTGCAACAGCACAGTTTAAATTTGACAAGTACGGCTATGCGTGCTGCAACTATAAAAGGTTTGATTATGCATACAGCCGATGAGGCAGGATATTATGATGGTCCGGATTATGAATATGGATGGGGATTAGTTAATGCAGCTAGAGCTGCGACTGCTTTATCAGGAAAAATAAATAATACTTCAATAGTTGATGAATTGACTTTAAATAATGGACAAACTTATTCCCGAACTGTTGCTGTGTCTAATGGTGAGCCTTTAATGGTTTCAATTTCATGGACAGATAGACCGAGCACTCCAAATAATGGTGTTTTGGATCCACCAACAATTCATTTGATTAATGATTTAGATGTTAGGGTGACCAAAAACAGTGATGTATATTTTCCTTGGACTTTGAATCCTGCTTTGCCTTATGATGCTGCTGTTCAGAATGCAGATAATTTCAGAGATAATTTTGAAAAAATTCAGGTTGATAATCCAAATGGTAGTTATACTATAACGGTTTCTCACAAAGGAAGTTTGGTTGGAGGAAGCCAAGCTTTTACTTTAATTGTGACCGGTTCAGGTGTAACTTTAAATACCAATTCTTTTGATGTTGACTCTAATTTTGTAGTATATCCAAACCCTTCGAATGGGGTGTTTAATGTTGAGTTTTCATATACATCAGATTCTAAATTGCTTCAAGTTTTTGATGTACAAGGTAGGATGATTAAAGAAATGATTCCATCAGATACGATATCAACTGTAGATTTGTCTACTTATAGTTCAGGATTGTATTTTGTGAAATGTATCGATGGTGAAAGGTCATTTACGAAAAAAGTAGTAGTTCAGTAATCAAAAAAATAATTATTATAAAAAACACTTTCTCATGAAGGTGTTTTTTTTTATTTCTCTATTTCTTTCTGAAAGAATAATTATTAGGTGTTTTAATAGTTATTTTTTTTTATATAAATTTTAAATGTTCAATTACATGAGGTTGGATTCAAATGAATTATCTTTGTTCATTATTTTTTATATAATGCATCGCTACCTACTTTTTAGTTTGTTATTTACTGTTTCGGTTTTTTCTCAGGTTCGTAATGAGCGTGTGTTGGATAGAAATACGAATAGGGTACAGCAGGATTCAACTGCTTTTTCAGAAGTCACCGGAAACAAGGCTCCTGTAGCTAAAATTGAGCAATATCAAGTTTTTACAATTGAACGTGATACCACACTTATTGATACTTCATTAACCATCCAAAAGGAATACAGTTATAATTATTTGCGAAAAGATATTTTCGGACTTTTACCATTTTCTAATGAAGGGCAACAGCATGCTGTATTAGATTATGGGTTGCACAAACAAAATGCTTTTCCTGAAATGGGTTTTAAAGGCAAGCAAGTAAGCTATATGCGACCTGAAGATATTTCCTATTATAAAGTGGCCACTCCCTTGACGGAATTATATTTTAAAACCGTGATGGAACAAGGGCAGTCTTTGGATGCCTTCATCACCTTGAATACTTCAGAACGCTTAAACTTTTCAGTAGCTTATAAAGGATTGCGTTCTTTGGGTAAATATGTCAATCAATTGTCGAGCAACGGGAATTTTAGGTTTACAACTAATTACAGAAATCCGAATAACCGTTATTTTATGAATGCTCATTTTACTTCTCAAGATATTTCAAATGGTGAAAACGGTGGTATTGTCAATACAGACAACTTTGAAAGTGATGATGATGATTTTAAAAACAGGGTTAGGCTTCAGGTTTTTTTTGAAGATGCTACTAGTTTTTTAAAAGGGAATCGCTATTTTTTTGACCATCATTATCTTTTGAGCTCTTTACAATCTAGCTCAAAACTTTCTGTGTTGCATCAATTTAATTATGAGCACCAGTTTTTTGAGTTTAAACAGAGAACTTTAGCAACCACAGTTACCACAGATGGCGGAGTTGAAGTTTATAATCGTTTAGGTGATTCATACAGAACAGCAAACATCAATGATCAAACTCGTTATAACAGAATGTACAATAAAGTAGGTGCTTCCTATGAGCATCATTTGTTAGGAGATTTTGTGTTTTTTGTAGAAGATTACCGTTTCAATCAATATTATAATCGGGTGTTGTTATTACCGGACGCCACTATTCCCAGTACTTTTGGAGACGAAATTTTGAATATTGGTGGCCAGTATTCTTATCAAAAAGGGGCATGGGATGGAACTGCCTTAGTAACCAGAACACTTTCAAATCAAGATTTGTCTCAATTGGATTTGCAATTGGCCTATCAATTTTCTGATTCTTATGCCTTGGATTTTCAATATCACGCTATGACACGAATGCCGGATATCACTTATTCTTTTTTTCAAAGTAGTTATGTGCATTACAATTGGATTAATTCGTTTAAAAATGAAAAAATTCAAAATATACGAGTTAAAGCTATTTCTCCCTGGGTCAATGCAAGTGCTCAATTTTCTTCGATTACAGATTTTATGTTTTTTAGCAATGAT
>JAUXNR010000053.1 GCA_030682755.1 Flavobacterium sp. | reverse complement strand
CTTATCGCATTGAAGGATTAGGTAAAAACTTAATTCCAACAGCAACAGATTTTGATTTAATTGACAAATTCATTAAAGTTACTGACGAAGAAAGTGCTCATACTACCAGAGAGATTGCCGTAAAAGAAGGTTTATTTGTGGGATATACATCCGGAGCTGTGGTTCAAGCCATCAAGCAGTTTGCAGAGGAAGGTGAATTTGACGCCAATTCAAATGTCATTGCAATTTTCCCGGATCACGGTTCTCGTTATATGAGTAAAGTATTTAGCGACGATTGGATGAGCGAACAAGGGTTTTTTGATAGTGTGAATATGGAAGAGGTTCAGAAAATTGAATTTATTAAGTAGAAATTAGAATTTAAGATATAGAAAACTCCAAGTTATACAGCTTGGAGTTTTTTATTTTTAAGTTATTTACGATATTAATACTCTGAAAACTGAAGGTTACTCAAATTTTTATAAATACCGTTTTCAATTTCCAATAATTCTTTGTGTGTTCCTTTTTCAGCAATGATACCATTGTTCAAAATAAGTATTGTATCTGCACTTCTAATCGTTGCTAAGCGATGAGCTATGATGATGCTTGTTCTTCCCTTCATTAAAGTTTCTAAGGCTTCTTGAACGAGTTTTTCACTTTCGCTATCTAATGATGACGTGGCTTCATCCAAAATTAAAATACTCGGGTTTTTCAATAAGGCTCTTGCAATAGCGATGCGTTGGCGTTGACCTCCGGATAATTTAATACCTCTTTCGCCAACAATGGTTTCAAAATTCTCAGGAAAACCGTTTATGAATTCCAATGCATTTGCTTGTTGAGCGGCCATTTTTATTTCATCAAAAGTAGCATCGGGTTTTCCATAGGCAATGTTTTCTCGAATTGTTCCACCAAATAAAATGACATCCTGTGGAACAATACTCATATTTCCGCGAAGTTGTTCTAAATCGTACTCATAAATATTTTTATCATCAATTAGAATTTCACCGGAATCTAAATTGTAAAACCGCAACAATAATGAAGAAACCGTTGACTTTCCGGCACCACTTGGTCCAACTAAAGCTATTTTTTGACCATAATTTGCCGTGAAACTCACATCGTGCAAAACGGCCACTTCTTTTCTGGATGGATATCTGAAAGCAACATTTTTAAAGGTTACATTACCTTTTATTTTTTCAGTTGGTTTTGGAGCGATTCCGTGGATGTCTTCAGGAACTTCATCCAATAATTCAAAAACCCGTTCTGTTGCACCAACAGCTTTTTGAATTTGAGCATATAATTCAGCAATTCCACCAAAAGATGCCCCAACAAAAGTAGAATAAAGCACAAATGTAATCAATTGACCCACACTCATTTCACCTTGAATACTTAAAGTAACACCATACCACACAACAGCAACAATGGCACCAAACAAACAAAAGATGATGAATGACGCAAAATAACCTCGATATTGTCCGCCTTTGATGGCAATGGAAACAATTTCACTAATTTTTCCGCGGTATCTTGCAATTTCATACCATTCATTTGCAAAAGCTTTTACATTGCTGATTCCTTGCATGGTTTCTTCCACAATCACTTGACTTTCTGCTACTTTATCTTGTACTTTTTTAGAATATTTTCTAATAAAACGTCCAAATATCACTGCAGCAACTGCAACCAGCGGTACAACCGCAAGCATCATTAGCGTTAACTTAATGCTTTCACTTGCCAAAAGAATTACACCACCAATAATCAAGATGAATTGTCTTAAAAATTCAGCAATAGTAGTTGTTAATGTGTCCTGAATTTGATTAATGTCTGAACTGATTCGGCTATTTAATTCCCCAACACGTTTTTGTGAAAAGAAGGTCATTGGCAATTTGATCAAATTGGTATATAAAGCCAAACGAAGGTTTGCTAATGTGTTTTCTGTAAAATTCACAAACAAATACACCCTGAAAAAAGAGAAAAAGGATTGGAGAAACAAAATGGCAATTAAACCCAATGCCACATTATTTGCAGCATCCAGGTCTTTGTCTTTAACACAATCTACTAACATTCCCATTAATTTTGGGAAGGCGAGGGCAGTGGCTCCTGTTAAAAGTAAAAAAATCAAACCTATAAAAAACTTCCACCTGTGAGAAGCCGCATAATTAAAAATCTGAACCGCTTTACTCAGTGAGGTTTTGTTTATTTTTGCTTTTGGCAAATCATTGTTTTTTATTCGAGCCATTTTTTTGTAAAATAATAGAAATTAAAGTTATACTATTAGGAGTCTATAAAACTAAAAAACTCCCTTGAAAGAGAGTTTCTTAAAGTTTATTTAAAAAAAAAATTATTCTTGCATGGTGTGATATACATTCATCACATCATCATCTTCTTCAATTTTTTCTAATAATTTTTCAACATCAGCCATTTGTTCTGCAGTCACTTCTTTTGTAATTTGTGGAATTCGTTCAAAACCGGAAGATAAAATTTCAATATTTCTGTTTTCCAATTCCTTTTGAATGGCTCCAAAACTTTCAAAAGGAGCATACATTAAAATACCATCTTCATCTGCAAAAATTTCTTCTACACCAAGTCAATCATTTCTAATTCTAATTCATCCACATCTTGGCCTTCTGCAGGAATTCTGAAATTACAAGTATGGTCAAACATAAATTCTACTGAACCTTGTGTTCCCAAAGTACCATTGCATTTATTAAAATAACTTCTGATGTTAGCAACAGTTCTATTGTTATTGTCAGTAGCCGTTTCAATCAAAATTGCAATTCCGTGCGGTGCATAGCCTTCAAACAACACTTCTTTAAAGTTGGCAGTATCTTTATCAGATGCTTTTTTGATAGCACGTTCCACATTGTCTTTCGGCATGTTGGCGGCTTTAGCATTTTGAATAACAGCTCGTAAACGAGAGTTGGTTTCCGGATTCGGACCACCTTCTTTCACGGCCATTACGATATCTTTTCCAATTCTGGTAAACGTTTTTGCCATGGCTGACCAACGTTTCATTTTTCGTGCTTTTCTAAATTCAAATGCTCTTCCCATTTCTATTTATTTCAGTATTCTAAACTCCAAATTTACATTATAAAAACATGAATTAAATCATGCGGCACAAAAATATAAAATCAAGTTGCGATAAAAAATTTTATTTGTCAATATTATTAAACCTTTAGTTTATATTTGTGTTACAATAAAAAAATTTTAATGAAATGAAAAAAATTATTTATTTGTCTATTCTTTTGACAGGATTTTTTGGTTTTTCGCAAAACAGAGAAAAAGGCACTATTGAATTGGCTCCAATAATAGGATATTCTTCTGCAAATTACTATGGTGACAAAATAGTAAATAACAATTCTACTTTAAATTCTTTCGATTTTGGAATTAATTCAGATTATTATTTTAATGATAATTGGAGTTTACGTTCCGGTTTGTTATTACAAACGATGGGAAGTAGATATGGTCAACTTGAAGATAAAATAAAATATCTTACCATTCCTGTTAATGCAAATTGGCATTTTGGTAGTACTAGAAAATGGAACCTTAATTTTGGTCCAAGTATTG
>JAUXNR010000047.1 GCA_030682755.1 Flavobacterium sp. | reverse complement strand
GTCATTGTTACCTCTTCTACTAATTTACCTGTGAATTTATATCTAAATGCTTGTCTTTCAACTAATGCAAAACCAATTCCACTTGAAAAATCAGAACGCTCAATAATGAATTTCATGTCACCATTTTCTTCATCCTCGTTTAATTTATATAGTGTTTTATATTTATGATAACCCAAAACAAAAGCCTCCTGTACTATCTTATTTGTTAAACCATCAATAACTTTAACGTAAATCGGTTGTTTTTTTGATTTATCATAATAAGTGTAAATAATTTTTTTAAAATCTGAAAAAATCGCAATAGATTTTAATAATGTATCACCTTTAAGATAACCTTTTACTTCTGCGGGTTTGTATTTAATATGATATAAATCTAATGTAGTTACAGAATCAGTGAATTTTGAAATTTCTATTTCTTCAACTAATTTAAGAATTAACTCCTCCCTTTGTGAATAAATTATATTTGAAATAAAAACAACTAAAATTAATACAAATTTTTTCATTTTTTTGCTCTATAGTTTCACGTGCCGCAGATTGTGATTGTGGCGTTCTTCACTCACTTGCGTTTCCAAATATAACTAAAATTCAGTCAGCGAATACATTTCTGATGCGACCAAAACCATCCATAATCACAAACTGCTGTTATTAGGAAGGCCTTATTCTTTACAGTAAACTTCCGTAACATTTAATGTTTTTGGGTCAAATATTATTCTTGGATTTTCCGAACCGCCAAAAACAATATCATATTCTAATGAATATAATAAATTACCCTCATTGTCTTTCTTAATTATAATTTCACCAGACATTTCATCTTGCGTCCAATATTGATACTTAAAATCGCCCATAATTTTTCTTGCTTCATCTAAGTTCATTCCAACTTTTACTTTTTGGCAATTACTAATATAGCTTCGTGCTCTTATTTCTCTTTTTATTAACGAATATGATTTGTAACAAATAAAAATCACACCAATAATTGAAAAAAGGGTTAATGCTTTTTGTTTCATAAGTTCAATTTAAACGAATCGTTTTGAGGCTTTCCTATAACTATTAAATACCATCAAATATATACAACTTTTTTAACACTTCCCAAAACAACCCAAGAGTTTTCCTATCCTTTATTATAACAAATAATCCAATACCTAAAAAGTGTAAAATCAAAAAACTAAAAAATTTAAAAAAACTAAAAATCAAAAACCAAAAAAAGTAAAGAATCAAAAAACTAAAAAATCAATAATCACCTCGGCACTAGCCAAAAAACCTACCCACTCCCAAAATCTCCACCCCCATTTACAATTCCTAAAACACAATCCCCATTTACCAAAGCGTAAATCCCGTTTGCGAAAATGTAAATCCCGTTTGCGAAAATGTAAATGCCATTTGCGAAGATGTAAATCCCATTTGCGAAGGTGTAAATGCCGTTTGCGAAAGTGTAAATGCCGTTTGTGAAAGTGTAAATCCCATTTTCGAGAGTGTAAATGCCATTTGCGAAAGTGTAAATCCCGTGTGCGAAAGTGTAAATCCCATTTGCGAAGGTGTAAATCCCGTTTGCGAGAGTGTAAATGCCATTTGCGAACGTGCAAATGCTATTTGCTAGTAGTGACTATTCAATAAACTGTATCATTTCATTTTATTCGAGACTGTCCAAAAATCTGTGTAAAGTCCTTTTAGAAATGCCTTCAAGGGTTACTGAAAATTTCCTTTCTTTGTAATCATCAATTAAAAACAGCACCCATCATGCGTTACGTCATTGCCTTCTTCCTCCCTTGGTTATCCTTGATGCTTCAAGGTAAAATTTTGTCCGGCATCATTTGTTTGATTTTGCAAATCACCATCATTGGTTGGATACCCGCCGTCATTTGGGCCTTTACCGCCTTAAATCGCATGTATGCCGATAGGAGAACAAATCGGATTATTAAGGAGATGAGGAAGTGATGGGAGTTGGGAGTTGGGAGATGGGAGATGGGAGTTGGTAGTTGGTAGTTTTGTACTGAAACGAGTGCAGCAGATAGCTAAATAAAAAAAGGCGAACTTTCGCTCACCTTTTTAAATTATTCTTTTTCTGTTTATTCTTTTTTCTTTGGCGTATCAGAAGCACTAATGTCTCTTACACAAACATATTTCCCATCTCTTTTTTCAAACAGACAAAAATAATGGCCGGTACTAACTTTATTTCCTAAAGAATCCAACGACGTATAAGAGCCAATTTCATTCACCAAATTACCGTCATTCGAGATAAAAAGATCTTTAACCGTATAGGAAACCGTTGAACCTTTTGGATACGTGTTTAAATCTTCTTGAAGTGAAGCTCTCATCGCTTCTTTTCCAACAACTGGTGCCTTATCACTTGGATAACTGACTACATCATCACTGTAATAAGACAAAATAGCTTCTACATCTCTTGCGTTTGAAGCGGCTGCATACGCATCTTCTAAGGCTTGGATTTCTGTTCTGATGGCATCCGCATCAACCACCGGAGCTTCTTCAACCGGAGCTTCTGATTTTGTATTACAAGAAACCAACACTACCATGCAAATACCCAAGAAAATGGGTTTTAAAAATTTTTGTTTCATAATTTACTTATTTAAGGGTTTAGCGTATTAACTATTTTGTAGTTAATCCATTAAAGGTAAGCAAATTAAATACACTCTAAATTAAATTTTTAACATTTTTTTATATTTCTTGGTGGTGGTTGGTCTTTGGTAAAAAAGGTTTACTATAAATCTTACTTTACTATGCAAGTGTGATTTTAATTACCGTATAAACTTCGTAGAGACATCTTTTGAGATTATGGATGTTGGTGACTTTGTTGCGTGATTTGGATTATGGGATCCCTCCTGCGTCGGGATGACATACTGCGAGTGAAGGGATGACATAATTAATAAAAATAAGGGCCAATTAGCCCTTATTTCTTATATAGTTATGTGGTGTATTTTTACTTTATGATTAATTTTTTGCTTGACGTAGTATCGTTAGAAGTAACTTTGATAAAGTACATTCCTGAGGCTAAATCTAAAGTTAAGGTAGTTACTCCGTATGCCGTAGCAGCTGCTACACGTTGCCCATCAATGGTAATTACTTCATACGTATAGTTCCCTTCCAATCCGGCAAGTGTCACAGTACCTGATGACGGATTTGGATACAGATTAAAATCCAAAGCGGCTGGATTATCCACACTTAAATTACCTTGCCACACCTGACCGGCATTAGTTCCCCAAATATAATCAGCCAATTGCGGCAAATCAATAAACGGATTTCTGTTGTATTGCCATGTATAGATATAATTGTTTCTATTCATTTCAAAGTCATCTGAAGGGTCTGTTTGGTTCCAAACTAAAAGGGTTGCCAAATCACCCAATTGATGCAATGTGCTATCCGGAGGGTTACCATTAACCACATTCAACACATTGTAACGTACCGCCATGTAAAAAACTGCACGGGCTACATCCCCTTTCCAGCTTCCCAAATTTCCGGCCGGACCGTTATAATCATTTAAGCCATAATCTTTGTTGTTACGGGAGCTGTTTTCCGGACCGTCTTCTGCACGAATATGATGAGCATCAGCATGACCTGCCAAAATATCGTTGGCATCTGTAGGTAACCAAACATCAATACCGTCAGCGGTATCGCTCGTACCGTTAGAAAATCCACCTCTTGATTGTGGGTAGATATGTTCCCTGTTCCATTTTCCTGTGCTGCTACCTGTGGTTTGAAAATCCAATTTAGCACGCGGTTGTTCCACATACATCAACCAAACCTGATTGTTGTTTGCCGGATTTTGGTCAGCAATTCTAATAATGTTTGTAACGTCACCATAATTGTGAGCACGTACAACATTCGGATTGGCAATAATGTCCTGCAAGGCTTGTGTTAACTCTGCTCCTGCTTTTCCGTTTAGCGAATCATAATATCCTGCCGGAGCTGTACTGGCAACAACCCCATAGGTTGGATTTAAAGGTGTTCCCCAAGGAGAAACCGAAAAATCATTGTCAATTACCCGAATATAAATATTGTCATTCATACGCACATAACCATCCGGTATCGCACCGAATCGAATACGCATTTCTTCATCGCCTTCATCCAATTCATCATCTATAATTTGAATAGTAGTGGTAAAAGTAGTCCCTCCTTGTGGAATGAAAACGTTTAAATTGCCGGAAAAATCAGCGGCATTAAAACCACCGTTGTTTAATAAAAAACTGAAGTTCAAATCAGAAACCGTTGGGTTTTGAGTGGTGAAGGTAATATCAAAACTATCGCCTTCATTTTTATGAGCGGTGTCAACAGAGATTGTGATTCCATTAAATTGGATACCACTTCCATCATTGTTTGCCCCCGGAGTAGGAAGTTTTACTTCATACGTCCCGTCATTTTTTCGTTGAATGGAATGGTTTACCGCTTGACCAAATTGGTTTTCATTGGTTTGCACAAACACATTAAACAAATTCATTAAACCTGTAGCAGGTGGGTCGCTGGTATCATAAATCAACACATCAATCAAATTTGTTGTGGTTGCCAAAGTAAAATCAGGAAAATCATCAGGTGTTCCCAAATAAATAGCCACGGCATCTTCACCGTTTTGAATTAAATTATCAGGAATAATACGTTGTGGCACCGGAGAAACTAAGGCACTACCAATCACAACCAAACCATTGGCATCTGTAACCAACCCCGATAAATTAATGGTTAAATAACTTCTGTTGGCATTACTGGCTGTGGGATTCCCATTAAAAAAAACCAACACATAACCGTCTAATGAAAAGAAAGGTGTGGCTGATTTTAATTCTACAAATTCTTTGTCATCTATACTTGGCGTATCCGAATCTAATTCATTTATAACTACTTGACTAAAACACAGTGCTGATGAAAGCACCAATAAAAAGGAAAAAATAAAGTTCTTCATTAAGCTAAATTTGTTTTTTGCAAAGATAGTCGTATTGAAAAAGAAATCATATTTCTTTAACATTAAGCCTACATTATCAATGCTAAATAAAAACTTTTATGCGAATTTACAGACGTAATAATGTATTAAATAAAAGATAAAAAACTAACGCTACTTGATAAATTTATATAATTTTGGAAAAAATTTAAAACGACTACATTCTTATGAAACAATTGTTTATGCTTATAGCCATGGCGGCTTTTGTAATTTCTTGTAATAAACTAAAAGACAACGAATTTGAAATAACTGGTACCATTGATGGATTGGAGAACAACACCCTTGTGCTTTTAGAACGTCAAAATGAATTAGGTCAATTCATTACGGTTGACTCGACCACCATAAAAGATGGCAAGTTTAGTTTTAAAAGCGAATATGCGGAACCTGAGTTTCAATACATTCAATTTAAGGAAGTGCCCGGAAAGGTTCCTTTTATTGCTGAAAACGGAACTATTTCTATTGTTGCCTACAAAGACAGTTTGCAAAAAAGTATTGTGAAAGGCACGTACAGTAACGATCAGTATTTAGCCTATGTTAAAGAAGGTCAAGCTTCAAATGAGCGAAGAGTTAAATTTCAACAAGAAAACAATGCAAAATGGATGGAAGCTCAACAAACGCAAGACACCGTTACAATCAATGCACTGCTTAAAGAAAACAAAAAATATGAAGATGAGATGATTTCAATTGGTAAAAACCATATTAAAAATCA
>JAUXNR010000041.1 GCA_030682755.1 Flavobacterium sp. | reverse complement strand
ATTATCTGCCATTTGTTTATCACGACTATTATCTTTTGAATCATTGTAAAATGAATTCAGGCTTTCTTGAGAAGAATACCGTTCTTCGCCCAAAGCTAAAAGTCCTTTTACGATTTGAAACCAATAAAAATGTTCTTCATTTTGAGGCTTTGATGAAATTGATTTGAGTAATTCTTTCAACGAAGATTGATAGAGATTGTAGCTGATGTCTTCTTCGTCAAAAATTCCGGAAACGTTCATCGATTCAATCAATAATGAAAAATCATCTTGCTTGAGTTTAAACTTAAAGTTGTTTTTTTTGCAATAAGTATAAAAGTCGTTAACCAATTCCTCTTCTCCAAACTTTCCTGAAATTTGATTATCAAAACCAAAAAGTTTTAAATCAGCTTTATTTTGACTGTAAAATTCAATAAAATTTTGAAATTCATTTCGTTTTGACCAAATACTGAACAAAGAATTCATAAAAGCTTCTTGCACATTTTTGCCTGTATTTATTGCATTTTGTGCTTTCCAAACATCATAAATCCCTGATTCAAAGGCAATTGTTTTAAATCCCATTTCTTGGTATAGATAATAGACAACCTTAGTTTTCATTTCAAAAACATTGCCGTGAAAATGTGAATCTTCGCCCAAAAGAACAACTTGAGCATTTTTTAATTCCTCCTGTAAAAAAGACAAATCTGCTTGGTTTACATCATCAGGAAGAACAACAATTTTTGGATTAAAAGATTGAGCAGAACCCGTTAAATAAAGAAAACTAAATAGAAAATAGATGAATTTATTCAATTTGACAGTTATTTGTTACTTCTTAAACGTCTTCACCCCTGCTTTTATTTCCACTTTCAAATCATTTTCTTTTGGAACGATTGGACAGGAATAGACTTCGTTGTAGGCACAATATGGATTGTAGGCTTGATTAAAATCAACGATCCAATTATTTCCTTTTTGGATTTCGTGGTCGATATAACGGCCGCCGCCATAACTTTCTACACCGGAAGTATAATCGGTGAAAGGAAGAAATAAACTGTTTTTGTATTTATCTATCTTGGAAAATTCAACGTTTTGATAAACATTTAGTTGGCAAGGAATTCCGTCGATTTTGAAATGAAGTTCGCCGTATTTAACGTAGATTGGTTTTCGTGAAGTGGTGGTTTTCATTTCAAACGGTTTTTCCTTTTTGGTTCGGATGAACTTGGCTTGCACAAAATAGTTTTCGTTGATAGGAAAAAATTCTAATGCTGTGAAAACAGCTAGATCTTTTTTCTTGAGCGGACTTTTGACAGAATCAGCGTAATGCTCATTCATCTTTTTTTGAAATTGAATGACGGAATCGCGTTCAAATTTTTGTTGGGAAAAAGCAAATTGTGTGAGCAAGAAAAGAAAGACTACTTTTTTCATCGTTGTGTTTTTACAAAAATAGGAAATTGATTGGTAGGTTTTTATGAAAAAATGCAAAGAAAAAAGTTCTTTTGAAATGCGTAGTTGACTACATTTCTAACCCGGATAGTAGTGGATAGCCGAAATAGCTTCTAAAAAATCACAACCATTATTTATTGCTCAGTTCGCTTTTTAAACAAACGCAACTTTGTACCTTTGTTGCACTCAATTTTTACCTATGCTCAAGACTGCTTTTAATCGTTATATCAATTCTTTTCGTGGATTTACGCGAGAAATTTGGATTTTAACTCTTGTTACTTTTATTAACAGAGCGGGTACGATGGTGTTGCCGTTTTTAACTAAGTATTTGAATGAAGATTTAGAATTTAGTTATTCAGATGTGGGAACAATTATGGTTTTTTTCGGTCTCGGTTCGATGTTAGGTTCTTATTTAGGTGGAAAACTGACAGACAGCATTGGCTTTTATAAAGTAATGATTTTCAGTTTGTTTGTGAGTGGTTTATTGTTTTTCGGACTTCAATATGTGACGTCTTTTTATGGATTGTGCATCGCGATGTTTGTGATTATGACCATTGCCGATATGTTTCGTCCGGCGATGTTTGTTTCACTCAGCACTTATGCCAAGCCCGAAAACCGTACGCGAGCCCTGACATTAGTTCGATTGGCAGTAAACTTAGGTTTTGCAGCCGGTCCTGCCATGGGTGGATTGATTATCATGAATATTGGTTATCACGGTTTGTTTTGGGTGGATGGTGCTTCATGTATTCTTGCGATTTCTATTTTTTGGCTTTTGGTAAAAGAAAAGAAAAAACTAATAAACGAAAATGTTATTTCTGAAAATGTTGCTGTGAAATCCGTTTATAGTGATCGTCCTTTTTGGGTATTTTTATTAGTTATTTTTATCACCGGAATGATTTTCTTTCAATTGTTTACCACGCTACCACTCTATCATCAAAAGGCGTATGGTTTAACGGAATTTCAAACCGGATTGCTCTTAACGCTCAACGGTTTTTTGATCTTTTTGCTGGAAATGCCCATTGTAAATTATTTTGACCGCAAAAAAGTGAACAAAGTAAAATTAGTTTTAGTCGGATCCTTGTGTATGGCTTTGGGGTTTTATGTTCTGCTACTAAATGCTTGGGCAGGCATTTTAGTCATCAATGTTTTATTTTTGACTTTTGGAGAAATTTTTGCTTTTCCATTTTCCAATTCTTTTGCTTTGGGTCGTGCTCCACGAGGACAAGAAGGTCGTTATATGGCTTTTTATTCGATGAGTTTCAGTTTGGCTCATATCATGAGTTCTAAAACAGGCATGAATATTTTTGATCATTTTGGTTATTTAACCAATTGGGTTGTAATGGGAACTTTGGGAATGGTTGCTGTTTTATGTTCTTTTTGGGTGATGAAGATGGTTCGGGAGGAGTAGGTTTGAAGGTTACGAGTTACGGGTTACGGGTTACGGGTTGGTTTAACAAAACTACAAACTATCAACTCCTTACTCCATACTATTGCGTCCATTCCCTTTCAAAACTTAAATTTTAGTTAAATAACTATTTTTATAGTTGCACAACTAAAAATATAGTTGTAGGTTTGTTTTAAACTTTACAACCATGCAAAAGCTCACGAATAAAGAAGAAGAAATCATGCACATTTTATGGAAGCTGGAAAAAGCTTTTGTAAAAGATGTGATGGCTGAAATTACAGAAGATCAACCGCATTATAATACTTTATCCACCATCATTCGGAATTTGGAGGAAAAAGGATATGTTTCGCATCAAGCTTATGGCAACACACACCAGTATTTTCCGATTATCAGTAAGGAAAAATACAGAAAAGCTTTTATGAACAACGCCATTGAAAATTACTTCAATAACTCTTACAAGAGTATGGTTTCGTTTTTTGCTGAAGAAGAAAAAATATCAGCAGAAGAACTTCGTGAGATTTTAGATATCATCGAAAAAAAGAAATGATATGGATGGTGTTTTTCTATATTTTTTAAAAGCAAACGGATTATTGATCTTGTTTTTTGTGGCCTATTATTTCTTGTTGCAAAAAGAAACCTTTTTCAATTCCAACCGATGGTATTTATTACTGGGCCTGTTCACCTCGGCTTTGTTGCCTTTATTTTCTTATACAAAAATTGTTTATACAGAACCTCAACCTTTACAATCGATAACTTATGATACATTTCATGCTACTCCTGTTCAAGAAATTCCAGTGGTTAATTGGCCTTTTATTATCACTGGTATTTATGTTATAATCAGTCTGTTTTTATTTTTAAAAATAGTCTTAAACTTGTTTTCAATCTATCGGATTTTATCACAAAAAAAGCGTTTGAAAAAGGAACGGTATTCCATCGTTAATCTGACCGAAAACTTAGCTCCGTTTTCATTCTTCAATTACATTGCCATCAACCCGGATTTGTATACTCAAGAAGAACTCGAAAGTATTTTATTGCATGAAAAAGTCCACAGCAAAGAGAAACATTCTGCAGATATTATTGTGGCCAATTTATTTTGTGTGTTATTTTGGTTCAATCCGTTTATGTGGTGGTATAAAAAAGCAATCAATCAGAACTTAGAATACATTGCTGATCAGAAAGCCATTCAGAATTGTCAAAACAAAACCAATTATCAAAAGGCATTGTTACGCGTTGTGACGCATCAAAATTATTTATCAATCACCAATCATTTTAATCAATCATTAATCAAAAAGCGAATAGTTATGTTAAACACAAATCAATCAAAAAAACGAAACACGTTAAAGTATCTTTTAGTATTGCCCCTCTTAATCTGTTTTGTCATTTTCTTTCAGATGAAAGTAATCGCTCAAGAACGAGTTACACCAAACAGCATCAACAGGTCTTTGAATGAAATGGAAATCAGGATGGAAATCAACAAGAATACTACTGATTATGAAATGAAGAAAGAAAAAGAAGTATTCAAAAAAGAATTTGATGCCGACCTAAAATTTTCTAAAGTGAAACGTAATTCCAACGGAGAAATTACATCCATTAAAGTGGATTTAAAAGCCAACAAAGGCAAATCTGAAACGTATCAGTTTTCCGGAGATGTGCCCATTAAACCTTTTGTGATTTTTGCATCAAAAGATAAAAATGGCGTTGTTGCCGTTGGATATGGCAACCCAAGCAAAAGAAAAATCTTTACCAATGCCAATAAAACTGTTGTAATTAATTCTGATGATGACTTTAACTTTAGTTTTGAAATACCGGACATGCCAGATTTAGCAGATTTACCGAATATCCCGGACATGCCTGATCTTGCAGAGCTTGCCGAACTGTCAAAGATTAAAAATTATGACATAGCACAACTTAAAGATCTTTCAAAAATTAAATCCATTACAGTACACAGCGGTAATGGCAAAGAAAAGTCGCATGTGATAATTAACGGCAAAGTTATTACTGAACCGGATTTGCCTTTAAATGAAAATTTTAGCTTTTCTTGGAGTTCAGATGAAGATGATATTGTTGCAATAAAAAAATTAAAAGGTGAAGCTTTAGCTAAAGCAAAGATTGAAATTGAAAAAGCCAAACCGGAGATAGAACGTGCAAAAATTGAAATACTGCGTTCGAAAGACGACATCAAAAATTCTAAAATAGAAATGGAGAACTCCAAAAAAGAAATTGAGTTGGCTAAAATAGAATTAGAAAAAGCAAAAATTGAGTTAGAAAAAGCACGATTAGAATTAGAAAAGGCGAGACAAAGAAAGGATTAATTCAAAACAAAAAACGGCTACTTAGTGTTAGCCGTTTTTTTTATTACTTTTGAAAAAAAACTATGTTTTCAATTTTAGCCAAACTCAATAAATTACTACTTCCCAGTTTCACCAAACAGCAACTGGATTTGTCTAAAGCTAAAAAATGGCAGATGGCAATTATCGGTTGGCGATATTATGTCACCACCAGAGCTTTAGGAAACTAATAAGTTAAGGCTGCAAAAACATCATGATTTTTAATTTTTTCTTTTCCGTTTAAAAAGGTGAGTTCCATTAGAAAGTTTACTTGTACAATTTCTCCACCTAGCTGTTCCACCAATTCACAAACTGCTTTTGCAGTGCCGCCGGTGGCCAACACATCGTCATGAATTAAGACCCTATCCCCTTTTTGAATGGCATCGGTATGAATCTCTAAACGATCAGAACCATATTCCAAATCATAAGAAGCCGAAATGGTTGTAAACGGTAATTTATTTGGTTTTCTAACAGGAATAAATCCAACATTTAAAGCTTCGGCTAAAAGCATTCCGAAGAAAAACCCACGACTTTCTACGCCAATTACTTTGTCAATTTTTTTATCTTTCAATCCTTCCAGAAGTATATTTAAGCATTCTTTTCGAGCGTCGGGATTGAGTAACAAAGGTGTAATGTCCTTAAAAACAATACCTTCCTTTGGAAAATTATCAATGATACGAATGTGGTTTTCAAGAGCCATAAAAAAGTGTTTTAATTTAAGTTTTGATTTGCAAGTTACGCAAAAATAGCTATATTTGCACCCGCATTAAGGCCTCGTGGCGCAACTGAATAGCGCATCTGATTACGGCTCAGAAGGTTACTGGTTTGAATCCAGTCGAGGTCACTTAAGAATGAAAAAGCCCACGCGAAAGCGAGGGCTTTTTTTGTTAGGAATCTGAATGTTGAGCAAGCTCATAAAATTCAGATTCCTAACAAAAAAAGTTTTTTAATCTCTGATTGAAAAAGCTTTTCATTTCCACTACGAAGCTCATTCTGGAACAACAACGTTAATCCAGTCGAGGTCACGAATAAATAGTAAAAAAACAAAAAACGCCAAGCTTGCTTGAGCGTTTTTTGTTTTTACTATTTTCAAAGCGGAGCTTTTTTTGAATGTTTCCTACACTATCTATATTCCGTAATCTCTAAAGTGGTTCAAGACTACTATAAATTTATTTATATTTGATAAAAAAGTAAATAAGTAGTAATGAATAAATTTATATTGTTAGGAGAAAAAATCATAGTAGGAACAGGAAAAAAAATACTACTCATTTTTTTAGCTTTATGCTTCTCAATGTGTAAAACACCTTTAGTTAATTTTGATGATAGTGAAGAAACGAATTTTAACCCTAAAAATTCAGTTTTAAAAGAATTTGAAGCAACAGAAAGTAAATACTCCCTATTTATTTTTACTAGTGGATTTGAGGGTGAAGAAGTTAGCATTACCAACTGCAACAATGTCATTTATAAAGGGCCTTTAAAAACATATGAAATACAACCGTTTGCTAAAATTGTACGAGTAGTGAATCTTTGTGACACAAAATTTGAAGACATCAATAATCGCATTTCTTTTAACATTAA
>JAUXNR010000040.1 GCA_030682755.1 Flavobacterium sp. | reverse complement strand
GCTAAAACTTTTGAAGGATTTAAAACCCGAATTTTAGCCAAAATAACAGCATTAACTCTAGTTCAATATATCAACAAATTTATCTTTGATAGACCAATAAACAACATCAAAAATCAATTAATTTAATTTCACCCAACGGGTGATTTAATTAATAATTTTTTATGAATTTAGAGCTCGATAACGTAGAATTTATTTTTGTTCCAAAAGCAAATAATTGAAGTTTAAGTTTGTTAGACATTGTTTCTAATTCATTTTTTTTGAACGAAATAGGGTTTAACATCTAATAAAAAAATCTTTTCTTAATCGTGTAATTTTTAAAAAAAAACTGTGTATTTGAAGAAGTAAAATTATCTCCGTCCCTCCAAACCCTATTCTACTTGATTACCTTCTTAATGTATGGTGTTAACTTAACACTATACTCATGAAAAAAACTATTTTTTTTAATCCGAGTTATCTGCTCTCCTACAGTTGTTGTAGGTCAGATTTAAATGATAATAGCTTAAATTTATTTAAGCGTATTTCATTCAAGAGCAATATATTTTTATTGTTCGCATTTTTGTTTATTATTACCTCGCAAAGTTTGTACGCTCAAGATGCTACACTAGAAGATTCTAATCTTGTGGTTAAGTCTCCAAGAAATTTGCCAGTAAATTCTATTGATTTAGTTTTAGAAGATGGGCAAATACCTTTAGTTACAACTCCTGCTTGTAATAAAACATATATATATAATGTCTGCTGGGGAACCCCGGCGTTGAGTCATTATGTATTAGGGTTGCCAACATGTTTCACAGCTAACGATATTGAAGCTGTATTTGTTAATGGAACTCCATATAACATTTGGACAGTTGGTAACGATCCCACTTGTGGCGTTTATGGGCTGAAGTGGGACAATTTGAATTTAGGAGGTAATACTTGTGCTGATTTCAAAGTTGTATTCAAAACAGAATATGTACCGGGAAATACCTTAGGATATTCTAAGGCAGGTACAAATTGTACATCAACTTCTGTTGTTGGACCAACTTGTACTCCATGTAATAATTGTCCTGATGAATGTAGTATTTCAGGGCCAAGTTTAGTTTGTCCTGGTTCTACAGGAAATATTTATTCAGCCCCTCAAGGACAAGGTTATCAATACACCTGGTCAATTTCAGGTACGGGATCATCAATTGTTGGACCCAATAACCAACAAACAGTTAGTGTAAAGGCGAGTTTGTCTTGTAACAATAGTTATGTTTTGACACTTACGCTTCAAACTGCTCCCGGATGTATTAAAACTTGTTCTTATCAAGTTGTAATCAAAGACAATGAGAATCCTATTGTGGTTTCAGGACCACAAGACTTTATTTTAGAATGTGGCTTGCCGGTTCCTCCTCCTGGAGAAATTGTTGCAACAGATAATTGTGGAAATGTTTTTGTACAATTTTTAGGTGATTTTGTTTATCCTGGAGATTGTCCTGGTGTTTATCTGTTACAGAGAACTTGGAAAGTTTCTGATCAATGTACAAATCACGTTTACCACAAACAATTAATTACAATACAAGATAGTACCCCTCCAACAATTAGCGGAGTTGGTGCCTCTTTTAGTGTTGAATGTAGTGATAAATATGCTTTTAGTAATCCTACTTCTTTAGATGGGTGTGATGCAAATCCTTCTTTAACTTACACAGATACCCCTAATTTAGATGCATGTGGGTTAGGTACAATTACAAGAACTTGGACTTCTGTGGATTGTTCAGGAAATTCATCAACAGCCTCTCAAACAGTTACAATAATTGATTCAACAAATCCGGTTATTGTCTCTATTGCTGATTACTCTTTACAAGGATGTAATACGGATTGGCCAACACTTACTACAACATGGACAGATAACTGTTCAACAGGAGGAAGTTTGACCGCTACTGCCGGAGATATATCAACCAACGGATGTTTGCAATCAAGAGTTTATACTTTTACTGTTGCTGATTGTGCTGGAAATTCTTCTACGTCAACAACAACCGTAACAAGAACTTACGATGTAACTGCTCCATCAATAGCAGCTATTGCAGATTACGCTTTACAAGGATGTAATATGGAATGGCCAACACTTACTACTACATGGACAGACAACTGTTCTGAAGGAGGAAGTTTAACCGCTACAGCCGGAGATGTTTCAACTAACGGATGTTTACAATCTAGAGTTTATACATTTACAGTGACTGATGATTGCGGAAACACTTCATCATCGTCAACAACCGTAACAAGAACTTACGACGTAACTGCTCCATCAATAGTAGCTATTGCAGATTACACTTTACAAGGATGTAATATGGAATGGCCAACACTTACTACTAAATGGACAGACAACTGTTCAGCTGGAGGAAGTTTGACAGCTACTGCCTGAGATGTTTCAACTAGCGGATGTTTACAATCAAGAGTTTATACATATACAGTAACTGATGATTGTGGAAACAC
>JAUXNR010000039.1 GCA_030682755.1 Flavobacterium sp. | reverse complement strand
GCTAAAACTTTTGAAGGATTTAAAACCCGAATTTTAGCCAAAATAACAGCATTAACTCTAGTTCAATATATCAACAAATTTATCTTTGATAGACCAATAAACAACATCAAAAATCAATTAATTTAATTTCACCCAACGGGTTATTTTAAGAATAAAGTGTTTGTTTTTTATGTAATTTTGAAAGTAACCTTAAATCGATGAACAGAAATCTTTCATAAAAGACTTATATTTAATTCATATGTACTAGTTAGCAGAAAGACGAAAAAAAAGGCACAAAAATGAAATATATCATAAAAGACGAAAAACTCGAATTAATATACGAACAAGGAAAAGGTGCTTGGACTTATCATTTACGAATTCCAAATTCCAAAGATATAGAAGGAAAATGGGGCGATATAAAAGTGTCTGGTTTCATTGATAATTACAAAATTGAAGCAAGAAATCTTGCTCCAATCAAAGGAGAGGATAAAATGCTTTCTATAAACGGCGAAATAAGAAAAATAATCAATAAAAAAGGTGGTGACTTTGTTACCGTTTCACTCTATTTATTATCCAAAAAAGAAGAAATAACAAAAAAGCAAATTTTAGAAACCTTCAAAGAATCAGGAGTTTTAGGAGCTTTTGAAAAATTAAATGAATTTGAAAAAAATGAAATTTTCGAAAGTATCATTTCTCAAAAAAATGAAGAGAAACAAATCAAGATAATTATAAAACATATTGATATATTAAGTGGGAAATGATTGGGTAAACATCTTTAAACTTTTTAAAAGAACTTAAAAAAAATCAATAGAGTCGTTTGAGCAAAACATAGTAATTTATCTAGCCCACAAGGAGTAAGTTTTCATTCAGTTTCCGAAATGATATTTATATTGCCCGAAATCACTAAGTTCCGCAGATCACAACAGTTAAAAAGCCACTAGATGTTAAAACAAAAAAGCCAGGTCTCACGACTTGGCTTTCATTTGTTTAACTCTAAGCAACTTAAGGAGACGTCTATATTTAGACGTCTTTCTTTATCATCATTACAACATGCTGATTTATAATAAATTAAACTCAAAAATATTCACTTCGAAAAATATTCGCCTTTTTTGAGTCTTGATTGGCTAAAATGTTTTAGCGTCAAATCTCACTATATATGAGCATTATGTGTTCGAAATCTCCCTGACCATTCATTCATCTCATCCGTCTTTGATATCATCTTTCTTGAAAGTACTGGCCAACAGATATAGAAAATCCAAAATAATGATTGCCTCGTCTTCATTAACTCTGATCCCTCCTTGTCTTAATGTTTTTATTGCCTTGTCGATAGAAACCTTTCTGCTTGAAAAAGGCTTTATAGTTATGTAATTTCTTTTTTCATAAACTTGAGAATTTAGTTGTTTTACATCTAAAACTATAGCATTATAAATTACAATCTTTTTAATAGCCTGATCGATTTGCAACGGGTTAAACCCCTTACTTTGTACATTTATTGACACTGGAGAAAACAAACTCGCTATGTGTCTTTTACCAACAATGTCTTTGGCTTTGTAAAACTGGTAAATATTAATCTCATCATCTAACCAAACATTTTTATTGCTAGAATCATATCCAATAAGTATCTGTTCGAGATGCTGCAACCTACCGTTCAAATAATGAATATTTTGATTATGTTCCTTTTTAATACACCTGAAATCTTCGAAGTCTATTTTTCCTGTAAGTAAGTGACTTCTCGCATTGGATATTAACTCTTCAAATTGAGAAATTTCAGTAATGACAGCCTTTTTTTCATCTAAACATTGTCTTCTAGCAGAGAAGATATTTTCATCTTCAAGCACCAAACTGAAAAGCTTGTATACAAACGGAGAAAGGGTTATTGTTTTTAACTGATCTTCATACAAGGCTTCTAAAATATCAGCCCTATATCTTCCCTTGCATCTTGAGGTAGAACAATGGTAATACCTATATTTTGAAAACTTTCCCTGTGATATACTGCCTGTAAATCTACATCCACAAAATGGACAGTATGTAAATCCCCTTAGAGGGAATAAAAGCTTTCTACAAAATTTTGCTTCTTTCTGTTTGCGTCTGCTTGTAAGCAGTATTTGGACCTTCCTAAAAAGTTCTTCGGATATGATGGGTTCATGTATGGCCTTTACAAATTGAATCTCTTCGTCTTTCGTTGCACTAACCGTTATTATACCACAATAAGTGGGGTTTCTCAGTATCTTCCAAAAATTGTTCTTACTGCATTGAAGACCTTTTTGACATACCATTATCCTGACTTGACTAATAGAAAATGTCCCCTTTGCAAACTGTTCAAAAGCCCATTTGATTAAGTTTGCCTCCGGGAACTTCGGCACTATAATCTTCCTGCCTTCCTGAGTTGACTGATTACTATATCCCATAGGTGCCCGTCCTGGCAACCTACCCATTTTACGAGATCTTCGCATACCATCCGAAGCATTTTTACCCCTCCTGCTGTTCTCCGCTTCCGGTATTGAAAGGTAAACTGCAAGCAT
>JAUXNR010000037.1 GCA_030682755.1 Flavobacterium sp. | reverse complement strand
CACCAAATTCAACGACTTCAAAACCGGAAAGTGCTAATTTTACTTGGTCGTAGATTCCGTTTTTAAAAATGCTTCCACCTCCATAAGCCAATAAAATTTTACTGTTTGCAGGAATTAATTCAGATAATTTTGCTATTTGACCTTTTCCAAAAATGTAATTGGTTGGGTTGTATAATTCGAAGTTTGTCATTGTATGAATTGTTTAAGAGTTTAAAAGGGATACGGCTTAAACAAATACAAAGTTACAAAACGATAGGGGGAACAAGTGGTAAAGGAGTGTTAAGAGAATCTAAGATAATGATTAGACTTCTATATTTAAAACCTCTTCAATTGTTTTACATTTTTCAATTTCAAAAATCCATTTTTGATTAAATCCGTAATCTGGCAAGTTTTTTATTTTATTCGTCAAAAAAAGTTTTAATTCATCGATTTCGATTCTTTTTCCGGTATTTATAAAAATAAATTCAGATTTAGGAATCATTGGAAGTAATGATAATAAACCATAAAACCAAAATGACAAATCAGATAAACCGGTTATTTTAAAAACAGCTCCATTTTTATCTACAAAATCTTTGTTTAAATAGAGCTTTTTAAATAACTCTTTGTCTTTAGAAAAATAAAACTTTTGAAAAAGAAAAGGTATTCCATCAATATCCATTTCATTCCAATTATCATCGCTAATTTTTAATATTGGGAAATTAACTCTCATTTTACTTCCTATAAAACAAATTATGATCTAAAAAAGCCCACACGTTTTCCGGTAAAACGGCTCTTACATTTTTACCGTGTTTGATGCTTTCGCGAATGAAAGTAGAAGACAATTCAATCACCGGAGCACCCACGCGATGAATTTTTGGGTGATTGATAAATTGTTCATCAATCACACGGGAATTCAATCTCGGATAGACAAAAATTTTATGGTTTTGAAGAATCACTTCGTAATTTTTCCATTTATGAAGCGAATTTAGATTGTCTTCGCCCATAATCAAAGCAAACTCGTAAGTTGGGAATTTCTCTTGAAGATGAGCCAACGTATTTACCGTATAATTCGGTTGAGGTAATTTGAATTCGATATCGGATGGTTTTATTTTTGGATACTCTTTGGTAGCCAAATGCACCATTTCCAAACGATGATAATCATCCAATAATGTGCTTTTTTGTTTGTGCGGATTATGTGGCGTAACCACCATCCAAATTTGATCTAATTCGGAATATTCAGCCATGTGATTGGCAATGATTAAATGCCCCACATGAATTGGATTGAAGGTGCCGAAATAGAGACCGATTTTCATAGATTAGTCCTTAGTGAATAGTCTTTAGTCCTTAGTTTTTGAGAGTTTTTGAAAAGGAATAAATCATTTTTGATTCTTCCTGAATCATTAGCATTAGCTCATCATATAAAGATTCATCTTTAACAAATTCTAATTCTTTGGAAATAATGAGTTGCGTTTCAATTTCGTTTAATGAGCCTTTAGCAACATCAAGAAAATAACTAAATGAT
>JAUXNR010000034.1 GCA_030682755.1 Flavobacterium sp. | reverse complement strand
CATCTACCAAGGTTCTGAAATGGAAGAATTTCAGTCCTATGTTCAGAATATTTTTAAATTTTACACCAAGACTATTTTTGAAAACTTGAACAAAGACCTTGAACTGTTTGTGAAAGTATATAAAGATGTAAACACCAATTTTTTGACTACTTCCTTTAATACTTATCTATACAATATTGAAATCAACATTCACAATGTGGTCAATAAAAAATTTGAATTGAAGAAAGTTTTTGATTTAGAACACCCTATTTCATACCAAGACTTAATCAGCAACAGAATCGCTTCATTTTCACTTGAGCAAGTGTCTCAAATTTCAAAGGCAAATGACACAACGAAAATAGATGCAATTCTAACAGAAATGGAAATTGATAAAATTGTGGGCAGGAAAAAAGAACTTGAGAGTTCAAATAATAAAGGAACAATTTCAATGAACTTAAAGACCAATAGCGGCATTTTGAAAATCAATTTGCGTATTCTTTCACCTAATGAAAAGGCAATCTTGATAGCCCGTGTATTATTTTTCATTGCTGCGGTTTCAGTATTGGCAAACTATTGCTTCGTTAAAACAACATCTTATTTTATTTTCGCAGGTGGTTTGTTTGCTTTATCATTCTTAATAACTCCAGTTTACATGGACATAGTCAACTTTACAAAAGACATCTTTAAATCAAAATCATAATGGAAGAAAATAACAAACTAAAAAGGTTCGACAACGAAGCACTACCAGCTTTTTTCAAGGACCTATCAGAAGACCAACAAAAGGCTTACCTTGAAAAATTGGCAAGCGACAATGCTGACTTAAAAAGAATTGCAAGCGAAAAAGTAATTCAAAGTAAAGTTGCTGAACATGACATGACAAATGATTTAGAGTTTCTAAAGCAAATTGAAACTGAAAATAAGGTTGTAAGTGTGAAGCGAGAGTATAATACTGGTTCAGGCAAAATGGAATTAAACATCAAAGGTGGAGACAAGAAATTTTTAATTCCTGTTCTTATCGTTGTTGGACTAATTGCAATCGCCATTCTGTTAGCAATTTTTCATTGACAAATATGGCATTAAAGGCTAATGAGAAGAAGCACGAACCGGTAACAGCCGTTTGGCGTAATGGCGGGTTCAGTGCTTCGTATGACAGTTTTGTGGTAGGTTCGAGTGCAGTTCTTCGATTCAACTTTTGTGCTAAAAATCCGCCACTACGCCAAGCGGCAAAACGTCAGGCTGTGAATAAACCCTCTTTTCTCCAAAATTTCATATCCTGAAACTTGATTCGTTGAGTTTTAAGCGACGTTAAATTTGGATGTATTTTGATTTGTATTCAAGATAAT
>JAUXNR010000028.1 GCA_030682755.1 Flavobacterium sp. | reverse complement strand
TAAACTGGATTAAATTCTAATCCAACTATACTACTAGTACATTATTTTTACCATAAGCCGATAAAATCGGTGAACTCCAACTCATTGATCAATGGGCTTATGTTTACTATTTCTATAACTCAAAAATACATTTACAATGAAACAATATAAAATATTCTTCGTTTTTGCTCTTGCACTATTTATTTCATGTTCTTCAGATAATGACACTACACCAATCAATGAATTGGAAGGTTTAGTAAAAGTCAAAGAATTTACAAATGACACGCATGTTGTTGAATTCTATACAACAACAGGCATTACGCAACAAGGCTACAACGAAATTAGCCTGAGAATCAAGGACAAAACTACAAACAACTACATACAAAACGCAACCATAGAATGGATGCCCATGATGCACATGACCATGATGCATCACTCTTGTCCCTTTTCACCAATTGAAAAAGCGGTTGGAAAAGAAACGGTGTACAACGGCTACATTATTTTTCAAATGCCACAAAACACAACCGAATATTGGGATTTAAAAGTTGATTATTCCATCAATGGAACTGATTACACTGTTACAGATATAATTGATGTTCCTGCTTCATCAAAAAGAGTAGTCAATTCCTTTATGGGTACTGATAACATAAGGTATATTGTTGCCTTAATTGACCCAAAAACACCTAGAGTAGCTCTCAATGATATGACGGTAGGTATTTTTAAAATGGAAAACATGATGAGTTTTCCAAAAGTAAATCAATACAAATTAAAAATAGACCCAAGGATGCCAAGCATGGGCAATCATGGTTCGCCAAATAATGTGGACTTGACTCAATCTACTTCAACCGGTTTATACAATGGCAAATTATCACTAACCATGACCGGATATTGGAAAATCAATCTTCAACTCTTACATGCAGACTCTAGCGTTTTAAAAGGTGAAGAAGTTACGGAAACCAACCCGGAAAGTTCATTATATTTTGAAGTTGAATTCTAACTACAGTAGTAACGGCCAAAGGTTGTTTAAACTTTTGGCCTTTTATTCCTTCTCATGAAAAATCAATTTTATGTTGTATTTGTTCTTTTGACTACAACCTTTACTTTGGCACAAGAACACATGAAAGACAGCATTTTACCTGTCCGGCTGAACGAAGTCATTCTTATTGGAAAACCTTCTCAAGTAAACCAAAAACAAGTAAAACCTTTGGCTTCATTAGACGAATATTTGCAACAATCCGGTCGAATCGATATGATTAAACGCGGAAGTTATGCATGGGAACCCATGATTAACAACATGGCAACCGAACGAACAATTGTCACCATTGATGGCATGCGAATTTTTGGAGCGTGTACCGATAAAATGGATCCTGTGACTTCGTATGTGGAAATTTCTAATCTTTCGGAAGCAACTATTTCATCCGGTCAAGTGGGAAGTTGTCACGGACCAACTATTGGGGGCTCTTTGGATTTAAAACGACTCCGCAGCAATCAAGCCAATTTAGGTTGGTCCGGAAGTTTGAGTAGTGGTTTCGAGTTTAATAACAGGCAACGTATTCTTAGCGGGATGGTGCATTTCAAAGACAGTTCGTGGTATGCCGATGCAAATGTAACCTATCGAAAAGCTGACAATTATAAAGCAGGAAATGGTGAAGAAATTTTGTATTCACAATTTCAAAAAATGAATGCTTCGATGATTTCCGGCTATCAATTTCAAAATAAATTGATTGAAGGATCAGTTATTTTTGATGAAGCCAACAATGTGGGCTATCCGGCTTTACCGATGGATATTTCGTTGGCTCGTGCCGTAATAACTTCTCTAAAATATGAAGTAACTCCAACATCGGGACTCATCAACCATTGGGAAAATAAGTTGTATTTCAATACAATTACCCACTTTATGGATGATTCCAAACGACCGGATGTTCCTATCCGAATGGACATGCCGGGCTGGAGTGATACCTACGGCTATTATTCCAAAGGAAAAACAACCAAAGAAAAGCATCATATCCAATTTAATGTGAATGGTTTTTACAATCGTTCTATTGCTGAAATGACCATGTATCCTAACAATCCGAATGAAAACGCCATGTTTATGTATACTTGGCCGGATATTCGAACACTTTACAACGGTATTTATTTGGAAGACGAAATGGAACTTACTTGCCACAATTCCCTCAAATTAAATGGTTCTTTTGGCTTTCATCAAAACAAAGTTGCCAATGAATTTGGACTGGAAAGTTTACAAATTTTTTATCCGGAAATGGCCAACCAACAAAACCGCTTGTTGAAAAGTATTTCGTTGCACTACAAACATCAAATCAAACACTGGAACTTTTCAGTGGGTTCAGGCTTTGGCGAACGGGCACCTTCTGTAACGGAAGGTTATGCCTTTTATATTTTCAATAGTTTTGATTTGTTTGATTACATCGGAAATCCAAATTTATCGAATGAAAAGTCTATGGAAGGAAGTTTTGATATTCATTATAAAACAGAAAAAATTAAAACCGGAATCACTTTTTCTGCTTTTCATCTTCTGGATTATATCATCGGAATTCCGGATGAAACTTTATCCCCTATGACGATTGGTGCCAGTGGCGTGAAAATTTACAAGCAACTATCATATGCCAATTTGATGCATAGTTCCTTCCAATTTGATTATCGATTTACAGATTATCTCACTTGGAATACGAAATTGCAATATAGTTACGGAAAAGATTCCGAAGATCGAAATCTGCCTTTTATCAGTCCGTTACAATACCAAAGTCAAGTTCAGTATAAAAAGAATCAATTTCAAACGGAAATAAACGTTCGCGGCAATGCTACACAAACCAACTATAGTCCGTTTTACGGAGAAAACAAAACACCGGATTATGCTATTTTAAATGTGTCCGCAGGCTACAATTTTAAATGGAATGCTCAAAAAGTAATGGTTAATACAGGAATTGAAAATCTTTTTGATTCGTACTATACTACGTTTACCGATTGGAATAATATTCCCCGAATGGGTAGGAATGTATTCATCAATCTGTCTTATGCAATCGAAAACTAACTTTCTCTTTGAAGGAGTAAAAGAGTAAATACAAAATTACACTGCCCAAACTCACAAACAAAAACGTCCCTGTGATAATGAATCCAATCATCCAGGGACGACTGCTTTGCATCATTTGCCCAAATACACCTGCTGTGATTCCGGCTTGCCATAAGGCTCGTTGAATGCCCATTCCGGTTAATGAAGCAAGAAAGAGAAACAAGGTTAGTTGCAAAGTCCAAAAAACAAATGCCATTCTTTTCAAGGCTCTCAAACTGTCAAAAGAAGGTTTGATGAAATAAAAAGCTCCGGCCAATACAATCATGGTGTTAATTCCAATAGTGGTACCCATAGCATGAACAACCGTAATTTGCGTACCGTGTGTATATAAATTGAAAGCGGGAACCGACATGAATAAAGCAATAGCTAAATTAAGTACTACCCAATAATCAGCGGCCATTAAAAACCGATAGGGAAAAAAGTAATAATACGTTTTATTATCTTTCAATTGTTGGTTCCAATTGTAGAAAATGCGAATTAAAATAATCCATTCGGTCATGGTCACGATATACGAAATATGGTGAATGTACCGATCCGTTGGCAGTATGTAAATGTGATGACCCCAATTGAACATCAAATTAAACAATCCTAAAAAATACATGGCAAAAGCTAATTTACTGGTAGCCATTTTTTCATCGCCTGAAATCTTAGTCATTAAATAAAAAGCCATTCCGTAAATCATTTGATTAACGGCTCCTACAATGGAACCGTTTACTTTCCATTGAATGGTCATATCTGTTATCAAATGCTCTTTGAAATAGGGAAAAAGATAAAGGTAATTTTCGATAAAAATAAAAGCATAAAAAACAAGTCCGGTAAACCACATCCATTTATAAACCGGCCAAGTTGTATAGGAACCGGCACTTTTTAAATAAAAAATTAAAAAAACAAAATAAGAAATCAGAATGGGTAACGCCCAAATGGGTTTGAATTCCCAGTATTCCCTACCTCCAAAATCACCAATGAAATAGCTGTAATAAATCCCGACTAAAGCAATCAACCATAACGCCAAATGTATTTTTAAAAGAAGGGATGAAATGCGTTTGACAGCTTCTTTTTGAATAGCCAAAGCCACACCACCCAACCCTCCTAAAACAATTCCAAAATAGGCACTGGTTACGTGCAAGGGTCGCAAAGTGAGAAAGCCCAATATGCCTGATTGTGCCTCGGTTAATCGATAAGCAAACGAAGCTAAAAAGC
The DNA here is from genome assembly GCA_030682755.1 of Flavobacterium sp. Classification (GTDB taxonomy): domain Bacteria; phylum Bacteroidota; class Bacteroidia; order Flavobacteriales; family Flavobacteriaceae; genus Flavobacterium. Next base: position 5,708 of record JAUXNR010000028.1, on the reverse strand, counting down.
CGAAAAATAGTCCTAAAAAAAGCAATAACAATGCTAAACGAAGTTGCCAAGTTCCTAATTTCATTTTTAATGGTCTAAAGTAAATGTCCCGTTCAATTGGGGTGAGTAATGTTGCGGATTTGCTGTGCCGGTTTCATTCATGGCTTGTAAAAAAACGAGCAAATCTTCCATTTCCTGATGGGTCAAATCAAAAGGTGGCATCTGCCCAATACCATTACTGATGACTGCTTTTAAAAACACAGTCGAATAACCAGGTTTTGCGGTTACGTTCGTTAAATCCGGACCCAAATAGCCGCCCAACCCATACAATTGGTGACAAGTATGGCAGTTGTATTTTTGCCAAACCTCCTTTCCGGCAGAAGCCTGCTTAAGTAATGTTGCTTTTTGGGAATCTTTTTCTCGCATCGGTTTTAGATAAATAGAAAAGGAAAAGAGTAGAAATAAAACCGTTAGCGTTATAAAAATAGTACTGGGTGTTACTTTAACTGAAGGCATATTCGTTTCTTTTGTTTTTTTCTGACTGCAGGACCATGGACGATTGATTGATGATAATCATGGCGGTTTGTAGCATGTTTTCCAGTTCGCAGCAATTTTTACATCGGCAACAATAATCTACACATTCCATCAAATCGGTGTGAATCTTTATCAATTGGGTCATTGTGTTCATCTTTTCCTCCTTACTTCCATGTAAAACCTGATTGGTCATCAAACTCCTTAATTGATTTTTAAATTCTGTTAACACAGACGGATCAATAATTCCGTCTAGCTTTAAAAGACTATGCTGAATAGGCGAAAATTTTTGAGTGGTGCTGTTGTTGTTAAAAATTATTTGTTTGGATGCAGTATAGGAAAACACCAATGCTTCCAACAACGAATTGGAAGCCAACCTATTTGCACCATGCAAACCGGTATAGGAACATTCACCCAACGCATATAAGTTTTTAACAGAAGTTTGTCCGTTTTCGTCCACATCAATTCCGCCGCATTGGTAATGGGCCACGGGAACAATGGGAATTAAATCTGTTTCCGGATGCAATCCCACATTTTTTAATCGATCATAAATCGTTGGGAAATGATTTTTAAAAGCTTCTTGATTCAAATGGCGTAAATCCAAATATACGTGCCCATCAGTAGCTTTCTTGATTTCGTTACATATAGCCTCTGAAACAATGTCTCTGGTTGCCAGTTCACCTCTGGTATCGTAATCAAAAACAAATCGTTTTCCTTGTGAATTGACCAAATAACCACCAAAACCTCTTACAGCTTCTGAAATCAGAAACAAATTACTTTTGCCTTTTTCATACAATGCTGTGGGATGAAATTGGATGTATTGCATATCGGTAATCGTTGCTCCTACTCTAAAAGCCATGGCAACTCCGTCTCCGGTGGCAATTTCAGGATTGGATGTAAACTCAAAAAGTTGACCACATCCCCCTGTTGCCAAAACTATTGATTTGGCATAAATTCTATTTTCTTCTGATGCAGCATCTAGTAAGTAAGACATTCCAATGGCTTGATTTTCATTGGTTAAAATATCCATACAAAAGGCATTTGAAATCACTTCAACATTTGGTTCATTTAGTATCCTGTTCCACAAAACTTCTTGAATATGCCAACCGGTTTTGTCTTTATAATGCACCACCCGATTGTGACTGTGACCCCCTTCTAAAGCAAGTGCTAATTTCCCTTCACCGTCCACATCAAATTCGGCTCCCCATTTAATTAATTCATGCAATCGTCTTGGTGCTTGCTTTACAACCATTTCAACCACATGCCTTTTGCACATCCCTTGTCCTGCTTCTAAAGTGTCTTGAATATGTTGTTCAAAACTGTCCGTAATTTGATTACATACCGTTGCAATGCCTCCTTGGGCCAAGGAAGTATTGGTTAACTGCGGATCGTCTTTAGTGAGTAGGATAATTTTTGAATCCGGTTGTTGTTCAATCAAATGAATGGCAAGGGAGAGACCTGCTATACCTGTTCCTGAAATCAATACATCATATGTTATCATTATATTACATTTTAAGCATTCGTTCAATTGGCTCTTGAGCTTTAGCCCGAATTTCTTCGTCAAGTAACACTTCTGAAGTTTCGTTCGCCAAACAGTTATAGAGCTTTTCTAGCGTATTCATTTTCATAAATGCACATTCACTGCAAGCACAAGTATTGTCTTCCTTGGAAGGTGCCGGAATGAGTATTTTATTCGGAACTTCCTGTTGCATTTTATGCAAAATTCCGTTTTCTGTAGCTATAATAAATTTTGTGTCCGGTGATGATTTGATGTATGCTATCATTCCTGAAGTGGAACCAATGTATTGTGCCGTTTTTAAAATATGCGTCTCCGATTCCGGATGGGCTATTATCACAGCATCCGGATGTTTCTTATACAGTTCAATCAGCTTTTCCAACGAAAAAGCTTCGTGAACCACGCAAGAGCCGTTCCACAAAACCATGTCCCTACCCGTTTCTTTGATAAGATAGTTACCCAGATTTTTGTCCGGTGCAAACACAATTTTTTCTTCTTTAGGAATCGCGTTTATCACTTTAACTGCGTTGGAAGAGGTACAAACATAATCGCTCAGGGTCTTAATTTCTGCTGAACAATTAATATAAGTCACCACTTTATGATTGGGATATAAGTTTAAAAATTCTCGAAATTGATCCGGCCGACATCCGTCTGCCAGGGAACAGCCCGCATGGACATCCGGCACAAGTACTTTCTTAGTGGGGTTTAAAATCTTGGCCGTTTCTGCCATAAAATAAACGCCGGCAAATACAATAATTGCCGCATCTGTTGCTGCTGCCTTTCGGGAGAGCTCCAAACTATCGCCCACAAAATCCGCTAGTTCCTGTATCTCAGGCAACTGGTAATAATGTGCTAAAAGCACAGCGTTTTTGGCTTGCTTTAAGGCTATAATCTTTTGTTGTAAAATCTTTTTATTCATTTAAATCGGACTTTTATATCTTATTTGTACCTAAATTTTTTAAATTCTTAAAAATGTTGAATTAGAAACCAAACCTTCAACCAAATCAGCCAAAGTTGTGGTGTCCAAAGCGGTTTTTAATTGTTCTCTGATGGGTTTATATTGATGGTGAAATGGACAGGGTTTCACTTCTGAACAATCATTCAAACCCAGACTGCATCGTTTAAAAACAGCATCGCCATCAATGGCTAAAACAATAGCTCCCAGTTTTACTTTGGTGAGTTGCTCCTTGGAAACATAAAAGCCTCCTCCATTTCCTTTCAGCGAATCAACAATATTATTCTTGGCTAATTTTTGAAGTATTTTAGCGGTAAACGATTCCGGCGAATCAATCTTACGAGCAATTTCCCGCAAACTGATCCGATTCCCTTGTTGCGTTTCAGCCGCAATTATCAATGTTGCCCTTACGGCATATTCACAGGTTTTAGAGAGCATTTTTTTTATTTCAAAAATAGTGATAATTCCCAAATTCAAGACAAATGTATCAACTTCTCCAACCAACTGTTATGATTATAATCATCTTATCGCATTTTTACTTGGATAGTAGGGGTTGATAACCGTGTGTAATCTATGGTTTTTGAATTGGAAAGCGGTTGCAAAGTGACGGTGTTGTTTCTGAATGGCTGCAAAAAATAGCATCCCTTATACCCGTTATTCGATAAAAGTTGAATCATTTCTGCTATATCTCTTTCCTCTAACAAATCAGAATGAACGGTTGTTCGCACTTCATAAGCAACAGCAAATTGTTGAATTATTGCTAAGCATTCAAAAAAATGCTCATAGAAATTGGCATTGGTTATTGGTGCCGTTTTTAGCTTGGTGGCTTTAAAATCCAGAGCAATATAATCAACACATTGATGCGTTAAAGCTTCTTTTAAGCGATGAGGCATGCTTCCATTGGTGTCCACTTTTACCAAAAAACCCATGGCTTTAACGGCTTGTAACAGCTCGAGTGACTCTTTGTGCAACAAACACTCCCCCCCACTAAAAACAACGGCATCTAATAAATGTTTTCGCTTGGCTAAAAAATCCAATGTTTCGGGAATGGTCAATACTCCTTTCCCGAAAACAATTTCCGGATTATAGCAATAACTACACTTCATGTTGCAGCCGGCAAACCATAAAATACAGGCTGTTTTGTCGGGATAGTCCAGCAACGTAAATGGAGTTATGCTGTGAATTATTTTTTTAGCACTTGTGTTCACTAAAGTGCGTGCGTTGTTTGTGTTCGCCTTTTTTTCCAATGTTAAAGCTTTCTACCGGACGGTGATAACCCATTACTCGGGTATAAACCAAGCATTTGGTTCGCAACGCATTGTATTGTTCTAAAGCGGCATTACTTGTTTGTGTTTTCATAATTTTCTGATTTTAAAGTTGCTAGTAGTTGTTCATCACATTTTGGACAATATTCATGTTCTCCGTTCAAATAACCGTGAACGGGGCAAACGCTAAAAACAGGCGTAACTGTGATGTAAGGTAATTTGAAGTTGGTTATTACTTTTTTTACAAAATTCCGGCAGGCTTCCGGGCTGCTGATTTTTTCATTCATATACAAATGCAAAACCGTTCCGCCGGTATACTTGCATTGCAAATCGTCTTGCATCAATAAAGCTTCAAAAGGATCTTCGGTAAAATCAACCGGAAGCTGTGAACTGTTGGTATAATAGATGTTTTCCCCCTCACCGGCTTGAATGATATCGGCATAGCGTTTTTTATCTTCTTTCGCAAAACGATAGGTGGTGCCTTCTGCAGGAGTAGCTTCCAAATTGTATAGATTTCCGGTTTCTTCCTGAAATTCTTTCATTCGATTCCGAACGTATTCTAAAATTTCAGACGCCATATCCATGCCGGATGAAGTCGTAATAGCTGTTTTTCCTTTCGTAAAATTGAGCAGCATTTCGTTGATGCCATTGACACCAATGGTTGAAAAATGATTTCTGAAATGAGGCAAATAGCGTTTCGTATAAGGAAACAAACCCCGGTCATACATCTCTTGTATAAATACCCGTTTTTTCTCTAAAGTAGATTTGGCCAATTCCATCAAATAGTCCAATTGCCGATACAAACCGGATGAATCACCTGCATACAAATAACCCAATCGAGCCATGTTAATGGTCACCACCCCAATACTTCCGGTCATCTCGGCACTGCCAAATAAGCCATTGCCGCGTTTAAGTAACTCACGCAAATCGAGTTGCAAACGACAGCACATGCTTCTAACGGCATTGGGTTTGTAGGCTTCCGGATTTTCCACTTTATGGCCGTTTTCATCATATACATACTGACTCCCAATAAAATTTTGAAAATAGGAAGACCCTATTTTAGCTGTATTTTCAAAAAGTATATCGGTGTTTTCGCCGTACCAATCAAACGCTTCGGTAATGTTTACCGTTGGAATAGGAAATGTGAAGGGTTGTCCGTTAGCATCTCCTTCGGTCATCACCGTATAATAGGCTTTGTTGATGAGATTCATTTCCGGTTGAAAATGCTCGTATCGAAGTTCCAACGGCGAGGCTACTCCCCTGCTTTTTACCCTATTTAAAAACGCTTCGGATGCTGTTACAGCAAATAAATGCTCGTTATTTCGGGTTGGAATTTGCACTTTTAAATCATCGGGAACTACCCAATCCAGTGTGATATTCGTAAAAGGCGATTGTCCCCATCGTGCCGGAACATTCAAATTATAAACAAAACTGCGTACCGCTTTCAGGACCTCCTCATAAC
>JAUXNR010000019.1 GCA_030682755.1 Flavobacterium sp. | reverse complement strand
ATAAGAATGGTTTGGTTGTCAACATAACACCAAAAAGGGGTCTTCATGTTTATTTCCAGAAGAAGGCAAGCGGTTTTAACCAGTGTATCGGTGATGCTCTGAGGCATAAGGCCGGTGGTTCAAGGGAGTCCGTAAGGAACTCTTTTAGTGCTGCTGCTTCCTCATGTGCGGGCAGAAGGGGTAAGAAGAAGGCTACTGCTGCTTAATACAGCAAAAGAACTTTCAAAAACAGAAAGAGGTCGCATTCCATATAGGAGTGCGGCCTTTTTTATTCCTTACATGAACAGTTTTCTGCCTTACAGTTACCATCATTGAAATACTTTAGTCTTCCAATTCCTCTTTCAGTTATCTTTGCTCTTTTCATACTGGTTACAACCAATGATTGTCTTCTCAATCTTATAAGCATCATACCAAGACAATAAGTTGTAACATCAAGATAATCCATTAAGTCTTTTTTATATGAAACACCATACTTATCGAGATGGTAGAGGATTTCGTGTTTAGTCATTTTGGCTTCATCCATTCTACAGAAAAATCTTTCATATTCCCAAACTTTTCAATAATTTTATGCTTTGCTTCAAGTGGAGAAATTGCTTTAATATTTACCACTTTTCTAATATTGCAGATATTTGGTATAAAGTAATTAACTTTTACATCAAATTCTGCTCCCTCATCATCAAACATTACTTTAGACATAGCACAATGTCCTTTTATAGTTTTAGGTATTGACAGCTTGCCTTTAAAATGTATAATAGTATTATGTCAGCTAAATGTCAAGAGCTTGAAGGTATAAAAACACCGAGTTTTCCAAAGACCACCATACCATATGGTATAATGGAAAATGGAGATATTGTTTGCGCCGTATTTGGTTTCAACGAAAAGAAATCTGAGTTTTTTATTGAAGTTCCAGTAATATGTACTGACTATATTAAAACCTATCTTCCTCCAAACTATAAATCAAATATAAGTCCATTAAATCCTCAAGAAGCAAAAAGAAAAGAAAAAGCAATGAGAGGGCTTACAGAAGAAATATTATTGCTTGTTGGAAACGGACAAATAGACAAGGCACTTGAATTAATACAATTCCATAAACTTAAATTCTAAATCAATTCTTCCGTAAGTTCCAAAGTCTTAAAACAGCTTTCCCTTATCTTCTCTATTATTGGAATAATCTTTTTTCTATCACTTACAGACATACTCTTAACTTGGCTTATTGTAATTATTTCAATTTCAACTATACCCTCTGAACCTGTTACCTGCCTTATTGACACAAACGGAGAGTTTTCAAAATCAAATTTACCAAAAGTAGTCTCTTTATTTGGATTATACTTTGTTGACCTAAATTCTACCTTTTTACCATCTTTAAAATCTTTTTTCTTACTGGCCTTATTCATATTTCTTCTATATGTACCAGTTCTATTTAAGGGTTGGTTCTTACAGCAAATTGGGCAAAGAATATATGGAACAATTTTTAATTCTTTATTTTCTATTTTAGCTTTTTTTACATCTTTACCCTTTTGTTTTCCATAAGTAAGACCTAATTCTCCAACAGTTTTCTTTTTATCTTCCTTGTAACCAAACTCAAGAAATGTAGTTTTCTGCTTTGCCATGAACCCTCTTACCCTGCGAAAAATCCCACGACTACCTACGCAATAAAACCCCCTCAGATAATGAAGTACCTCAAAGGATTTTCTCTATAGGGACAAGATTACTTTCAAATTTACCAATTCTAAAACCTTTTGCGAACCAAAACTTCAACGAATCTTCAAAAGCATCACCTATTATCCAATAAATACAATTCTGGTTTATAATTTGTTCCATTTTATTATATAGTATTGTTGCATAACCTTTTCTTCTATCTTTTTTTCTCAATATATGAATATTGTTTATTTTTGCAATAGAACATGGGATTATTGTAAAAAAACCAAATCCAATCCTTTTGTCATAATCATCATACAGGGATATATGGTATGTATTGCATTTATTTTGATTGTAAATTGTTTTATTAAATTCCAGTTCAGAAATACAGCTATTATCTATTCCAATTGAATTTATCTTGACTTCCATCAATCTCTCCAATAGCGAAGATATGGATGTGATTCAAATATGGTTTCATCTACTTTCTTTGGATTTAACTGTATGTATTCTTGCATTATGTGAGGATTGCGTTCTTTCCAGCGCATAAAATTTGCAATGTATATAGGCTTGCAATCGGTTTCATTTAACTCAGTAATTAAGGCCCGTCTGATTGAATGGAATCCCAATCTTGGCCTTAGTTGAACTCCTGCTCTCTCTGCTGCATAATCAAAAAAGAAATTCATTTGAGTTATTACTGGTTTTTTCTTTATACCAACAAGACCTTCTTTCATTTCAAATAATACCGGAGCTATTTCTTCTGGTATTAAATGTATTCTTTCGTTTGCACCTTCTGACTTATGAGTAAATGGAGTAAATATCCTCCTGTCAATATCTATCATTTCAGAAGTGGTATCATACAATTCTATACGCCTTAATCCATAAATAGTTGATAGAGCTATATAACCAAGTTCAATAGTTCCAAGATGTTTTTTACTTTCAATAATTAAGTCACGGACTTCCTCATGGGTCATCATTTCTTTTATTTTCTTTACACCCTTTGGTGCTATATCGCCACGAGTAATTTCCATTGGAATACCAATTGATTTATAAAAAAACTTTAAACTGTAAAATACTGTAAGAATTGAATTTTTTGAAAATTTAGAAAGAAATTCAAGTAAATTATCTTTTGACAAAATTCCATTAAAATTTTCAAGATAACGATTAATAAAGATATGGTAAGTTTCTTGTGTGGTTTTAGTTTTAAAAGATATTGCCTTATGAAATTTTGCTATCATTTCTTTAGTAATCTGCATAAAATACAATATAACATAAAAAATCTATTAAGTCAATATACATTTTCTCCTTGACATTCAAAATAATTAAGTCTATACTCGAATCAACAAACTTAATTAATGGAGGGTATATCATGGCAGAGCCTAAAACAAAGAAGTTGAATATTGAAGACAAGCTTGGCGGCGAGAGTGACAAGAAAGAATTGCAGGAGTTAAAAGACATAGTAAAAAACCTTCCAACTGCTGCAAAAATACGAATATATAAGATGGATGAGGATGGTGGTAAGAAGTTTATAGTTTCGGTTCCTGCCTCAGATTTTGATTCTGCGAATGCTTTTGAATATATTAAGTCAAAATATAGTTCAAAGTATGGTGGCGGTGATTATGTAATTGAATTGCTTGATGGTGAGGGCCAAACAGTTGGTAGAAATGTAATAAGTTTGATAGGAGAAGAACCAAAAGATACTGCTCCGGCAAAACATATAGAAATGATGGATAAGGCTCTTGACATGAAAGAAGCTGCAACAGATAAACTTATAGAAGCTAATACAAAGATGCACGAAGTTGAACAGGCAAAATCTCAGTCAACTATGGAACTTATGTCTAAACAATGGGATGCAATGGCAAAAATATTTGAATCAAGAATTGCAGATTTAAGCAGACAAAAAGAAGCAACCCCTGACCCAATGATGCAGATGCTTATCCAAAGAGATATAGATAATGTAAAAAGAGATATTGAACGTGATAGAGACAAAATAATGTCTGAAATTAAGTCAAAAGAAGATTCAAGGTCTGGCAATGATAAAATGATGGAATTGCTTATGACAATGATACTAAATAAAAAAGAAGAAAATCCGATTGACACTATATCAAAAACAATGGAAATGGTTGCCAATATGTCTGGAGGACAAGGTGACACTCTTGATGATATAATGTCAAATCCAGTAAAACTTAAAATGTATAAAGAAATGATGGGTCTTGATGAAAAGAAAAAGGATTTTTTTGAAGATTTAATGTCTAATCCAATGAAAGCAGAAATGTTTAAGAAAATACTTGGAGTAGAAGAAAAGAAAAAGGATTTGCTTACAGAAGTAATGGAAAATCCTGAGAAGTTTAAAATGGTTCAAAGAATGTTAGGTCTTCCTACCGCAGAAGAATTTTCAAGTAGAAATTCAGTACCACCAATCATACCAGAAGTAAAGAAAGATTTTCTTGAACAAATGAT
>JAUXNR010000018.1 GCA_030682755.1 Flavobacterium sp. | reverse complement strand
ACCAAACCCTAACAGAAATACGCCAGAGCCTAACGAAAATAAGGCAAACCCTAATCAAAATAGACCAAACCCTAACCGAAATACGGTAAACCCTAATGAAAATAGACCAAACCCTAAAAAATTTTATAACAAAAACTAAAGAAAAATAAATATATTTGAGTTTTTATAACAAAACCCAACGCCAAACACCCTCAAAAAACCAAAAAAGCAAGAAGCCAAAACCATGAAAACACACCTCCTACTCCTACTCACCACCCTAGCCGGCCTCCAACTTGCCGCACAAAACTTTACCCGCCGTGACACCCTTCAAGGCAGTCTCCGCCCCGAAAGAACCAGCTTTGACGTACAACGTTATGACCTCAATATCACCATCAATCCCGAAGATAGAAGCATTGTAGGGTATAATGACATCACCTTCAAAACAGTCGCACCCACAGCTACCATCCAAATAGATCTGTTCCAAAACATGCAAATAGACAGCATCCTGTTCCAAAACAAAGCCGTAAGCTACACCCGAGATCACGATGCCGTTTTCATTCAATTTTCGCAAAACCTGGTGCCGGGTTCAGAAAACACCATCAGATTTTATTATTCCGGAAAACCCTTGGTAGCCAAACGAGCTCCTTGGGATGGTGGTTTTGTCTGGAAAAAAGACAACAACGGCAAACCCTTCATTGGCGTAGCCGTTCAAGGCACCGGAGCCAGCCTCTGGTACCCCGTAAAAGACCACCAAACCGATGAACCGGATCGTGGAGCCTCCATAAAAGTAGCCGTACCAAACGGTTTGATAAACGTCTCCAATGGCCGTTTCCTCGGCAGCGAAAACCTAAACAACGGCTACACCCGCTGGGATTGGGAAGTAAAAAACCCCATCAACAATTACAACATCGTCATCAACATTGCTGATTACGTACACATTCATGATTCCCACAACGGCTTGGATTTAGATTATTATGTCCTCCGCGATAATGAAGCCCTGGCCCGCAAACACTTTGAAGAAGTAAAACCCATGATGGATTGCTTTCAAGACAAGTTTGGTCCCTATCCCTTCATCGAAGACGGCTTCAAATTGGTTGAAACCCCTTATTTAGGTATGGAACATCAAAGTGCTGTGGCTTATGGCAATAAATACACCAAAGGCTACCTCGGCAACGACATGACCGGCACCGGAGTAGGCCTCCTCTTTGACTACATCACCATCCACGAAACCGGTCACGAATGGTTCGGTAACAGCATCACTTCAAAAGACATTGCAGATATGTGGATACATGAAAGTTTCACCACCTATTCCGAAAGCGTCTTTGTAGAATGCCAATTCGGCTATGAAAAAGCCATGCAATACATCAACGGACAAAAGAAGATGGTGGGCAACCGCAGTCCTATGATTGGTCAGTTTGGCGTGAACTTCAAAACCGGAAACTCTGATATGTATTACAAAGGAGCTTTGTTGCTCAACACCCTTCGTCACTTGGTAAACAACGATAAGGAATGGTGGCACATTTTGAAAAGCTACACGCAACATTTCCGTCATCAAATCATCGAAACGAAAGACGTGAGCACCTATTTCACCAAAGCCATCGGCAAAGACATACAACCATTATTTGATCAGTATTTAAACCACACCGCTCTTCCGTTATTGGAATTCCGCACCACCAAAAAAGGGGTTGAAGCTCGATGGGTTACAGACGTATCGGGATTCAAAATGCCGGTACATTATAGTGTAAAAAACAAGAATTTTCACACTTGGTTCAGCAACGATTGGCAGAAAGTGGAAGATGCGAAGGCGGTGGAGGAAATCACGGTATCGCTTGAAAAGATGCTGATTGCGGTTGGGGGGAAATAATATTTTTTTTAACATTAAGGGATTAAGACGCTACGCTTATTTTTTCATTAAGAGTCATTAAGGGTTTCTCACAGAAATCACGGAAATCACGGAAAACAGTCTTAATGAACCTTAATTTCTTAATGGTTCAAAAAAGAAATTGAAACTATTCAGTTTTATTTTTTGACATTAAGGGATTTAGA
>JAUXNR010000014.1 GCA_030682755.1 Flavobacterium sp. | reverse complement strand
GCTAAATTGATCATACGTAAAATTAATCCCGGTTGCAAATTTGTGCAACGTATTACTTAAAATAGAATTATAAATCAAGTTAGAGTAAAAACTTCGCTGTGTGATATCATATTGATTTAATCCGAAATAGGAATTTTGTTTATGGTAATTGAATGCATTTTGAAAACCAAAACTTCGCCATGGAATTTCAGGAGAAACACGACCTATTTTTGAGGAAACATCTAACTTTTCAGTGTTGATTTCGGAACCCCAAAAATTGGTTGTCCCTTTATCTCTATCCGGATCAAAATCAACTTGACCGGTTTGTTTTTCATCATTCATATAACGAAGATTAATAAAACTCACCCATCCTTTTTCTGCATCAATATATTGCCAACGATTGATTGCATTTACCTGTTTTCCAATTGGATTATCTAAAAACCCGTCATCATTCATGTCGTTTTTAGAAACTCTTGCATTTCCATGAAGAAACAAACTAGTTGACCATTTATCTGATATCTTTCTATTAAAATGGGTATTCAACTCAAATCGTGAATCGGTTGAACCATAAGCATTCAAGAAAAAAGGTATATCATCGTGCGGTTTAATCATTTCATAATTGATTTGACCTGAAATGCTTTCAAAGCCATTGGCAACCGAACCGGCTCCTTTGGTAATTTGAATGCTTTCTACCCATGTTCCGGGCACAAAAGAAAGTCCGTAAGCCTGAGAAGCTCCACGAATTGCCGGAATGTTTTCTTCTGTCATCAAAATATAGGGACTTGTTAATCCGAGCATTCTGATTTGACGACTTCCAGAAACAGCATCCGAAAAATTGACATCAATAGATGGATTGGTTTCAAAACTTTCAGACAAATTACAACAAGCAGCTTTTAATAATTCTTTGCTTGTCATAGTTTGTACGTTTGCCGGAGTTAAGTAATTTTTTTGAAGTGATTTTCTAACTTTAGTTAATGTCACCTCATCTAGTGTGGTGTCAAACTCTAAATTTTTAGTCACAAATTTAGGTTCGCTGACCGTAACTTTTTCAGTTTTAAAGCCAACATAACTTATAACTAAGACCGTATTTTCTGAAGAATAAGGAATTGAAAAATTCCCTTTTTCGTCTGTAACAGTACCTATTTCTGTATTTTCCCAATGAATATTTACACCAGAAAGAGGTAGATTGTTTTCATAAGTAATTTTACCGCTTATTTTTTCTTGTGAAAACGAAAAAATTGCAGATAATAAAAACGTGAAAACGATTATGATTTTTTGCATGTAAAAAATTTTAAATTAAACAAAGTAATTCACTAAAAGTGAGAACAGTTTAATTTAAAATTAGGCGTAAAATACCAATTGAGAATAGAGTTTATAAAGTGGTGGAGCATTTGAATCACAATAATAATGTAATTCATTAGAATATTTTGAACCTACAAACTCAACAAAAGTTGGAACTTGAAAATCAGAAAAAAGTGCTGTAAAAGTAAAATCAAAATTTATATGACTTACTACCATTTCGTCAAATTCGGCTTGAACTGTTTCGTTTGAGCAACAGCCTTCATGATCGGAAAAAGAAGAACTACAACATGATTTTTGATCTTGTTGTGAATCCATTTCACAAGGTTCTTCTAAGTTAAAAACAGAAGAAATTGATGCAATTTCACCTCCACAATAATGCACATTAAAAGCCAAACCGCTGGTAGCAACCAATAGGTGAATAGCCAAAAACAAGCTCATGGATTTTTTAAAACTCATGATGCAAAGGTACAATTTTTAGAAATAGTCAACGGTAAATTGATGTTAAAACAATTAAACTTCAATAATTTGACCCAGTAGAGGTACTTTACAATTATAATTAAATGTTTCCATTATTTTTAATCGTAAGGCATCGGCAGCTTCATTTTCACCATGAACCATAAAAATCATTTTAGGAGGAGCTTGTAGTTCTTTCAACCAATTCAGTAAATCATTTTGATCACCATGAGCAGAAAGCCCTTCAACTAAAACAACTCTTGCGTTGACAGTATAATATTTGCCAAAAAATTTAATCTCTTTATCACCCTCTAAAAGTTTTCTACCACGCGTTCCCTCTGCTTGATAACCCACCAACATTACTGTATTCTCTGGTTTATCAATATATCTTTCTAAATAGGATAAAACTCTTCCTCCGGTAATCATTCCACTAGCGGCAATTACAACTTTTGATTGTTTATCATAAATTGCATTTATAGTATCTTCAAAATCTGAAATCATAGTAAACATTCTACACATTTCCTCGCATTCATGCGGATTCAGTTTATGCCATTTCATGTTTTCTTTAAAAATATCAATGACTTTAATTCCCATTGGCGTATCAATAATGTATGGGACATCAGGAATTCGATTTTGTTTTTTCAATCGCCACAACAAATACATTAAGGTTTGAGCTCTTTCAACTGCAAAACTTGGAATAATTACGTTTCCTCCTTTTGCTACTGTTTCATTGATGATTTTTTCTAACTCAAAATAAATATCAATATTTGGATGGATTCTATTGCC
>JAUXNR010000012.1 GCA_030682755.1 Flavobacterium sp. | reverse complement strand
GGCGGCATCTTGTAAACATTTACTAGTTGTATTTGATCCACTAGGACTAAATTTAGCGTTTGTTACACCGCCATTTTTATTCACTTTAACTTCTACCACAACAGTTCCTTCGTCATTGCATTCTGCTTTTACGGCACCTGGACTAGCTAGACGTCTGCCATTTAATCCCCAAGCACCGCTTCCGGTTCCAGTTCCTTTTCCGCTTCCGTAGTAACTGTTGGAGTAGATGCTTCCATCTAATTTCCCTTGATTTCCTGCTTGTGTTGAAGTGCCATCACCTTCATTAGTTTTACCATCTTGTTTTGGCCCGTTTAATAAATTGGACAAAGCATCTGTGGTTGTTTTTGAAGGTTGTTTTGGCGTTTCCACTTTTTTAGGAGCTTCTTCCTTTACTTCTTTAACAGGTTTAACCACTTTTGTTTCTTTTATGACTGCGGCATCAATATCATCTTGTGTAAGAACATCTTCTTTTGTAGGAGTGGGCTGAGCAGTACTTTGCGTTGGCTGTGGAGCAGCATTTACAGTTTCTGCTGTATTTACATTCCCAGAACCAAAATCAGTATTTCCAAAATTAATAGCAATACCATTATCCGGTGGCGGATCCATAAAAGGTAATCCTAAATATAGAAATAGAAGCAAAAGTATAACCATTATTGAACTGGTTATAGCAAATGATTTTTTTTCTTCTTCTGTTTCTAAATATTTCATGGTTGTAATTATTTAGGTCTAACGGCTAAAACAACTTTAATTTGATTTCTATTAGCGATGTCAAGAATGTTAACTGCTTTTTCAATCGGAACACCTTCTTCAACTCTAAGAATTAAAGATTTATCGTCTTTGGTTGCAAAATAGGATAAGATTTGTTGTTCCAAATCATTTTCCTGAACGGGAATTTTATCAATAAAATAAGACAAATCTTTTGAAATGCTTACAGAGATGTTTTGATTTTTTGCTGTAATTCCTTTTGCTTTTGGTAAAACTAAATCCAAGGCATTTGTGGTAACCATGGTTGACGTAAGCATGAAAAATATCAGCAATAGAAATACGATATCCGTCATGGATGACATGCTAAATTCCGGGGTAACTTTATTTCGTCCTCTAAAATTCATGTCTTTATGATGGTTCGTTTAATAAATCAAGAAAATCAGTTGCATTGGCTTCCATTTGATGCACAACTTTATCTGTTTTTACAACTACGTGGTTGTATCCCATATAAGCAATAATACCTACTACTAATCCTGCTACCGTTGTGGTCATTGCGGTTTGTATACCGCCAGCCAAAGCTTTCACTTCAATTTGACCGCCTCCGTTTGCCATTTCATGGAATGCAAGAATCATTCCAATTACGGTTCCAAGGAAACCAATCATTGGTGCAGCACCTGCAATTGTTGCAAGGACACTTACATTTTTTTCTAATTTATAGATTTCAAGCTTTCCTGCATTTTCAATGGCAGTATTAATATCTTCTAATGGTTTGCCAATTCTTGAAATGCCTTTTTCAATCAATCGGGCAACAGGAGAATTTGTTTGTGCACATAACATTTTGGCGGCATCTAATTTTCCTCCCATTATATTCATCTTTATGTTATTCATAAAGCTTGAATCTATTTTGGATGCTGCATTTATGGCCATAATTCTTTCAAAATAAAGATATAAAGCCGCAAATAATAAAATGGCTAAAGTGGCAATGATAATTTGTCCACCAATTCCACCACTATTGATTAATTCCCAGATTGAAAGCGTTTTTTGAACGGGTTCTTGGTCTAATAAATTCTGTTGAGCTACAGCTAAACTGTCTGGTTGCATAGAATGTTTATTTTTAAGTTAGTTTGATAACGCTAAGATAGTATTATAAATTGTTTATCGAATAAAATGTTCAATAAATAGGAAACAAATTGCTCCTGAAATGAATCCGATAAAGGCTAGCCAAGTGATTCTTTTTAAATACCATATAAAATCAATTCGCTCCATTCCCATAGCGGCAACACCTGCTGCAGAACCTATGATAAGTAAGCTACCACCAGTTCCGGCACAATATGCAATAAAATGCCAAATGACATGATCCACTTCATAATCATACATTCCCATGGAAGCAGCAACTAATGGTACGTTATCAATAATTGACGATAAAATTCCCAAAAGAATAACTACAACATCTAAATTTGGAATGGCAGTTGATAAACTTTCAGCCGCATATCCCAAAGTTCCAATATCCTCACCATTTATTTTTCCAAAAACCATACTTTCTAATGCGGCAACAGCCATCAAAATTCCAAAAAAGAAAAGGATACTGGAAAATTCAATTTTAGAAAGTGCTTTATGTCCGGAATAATGTTGTTTGTCTTTTTTATTAAATCCTTCATAAGGTTTTATGTATTCTGAAAATAACCAAACAAAACCTAAACTAAACATCATTCCCAAATAAGGCGGTAATCCTGTAATCATTTTAAAAACAGGTACAAAAATAATAGCACCGAGTCCGATGTAAAGCATGGTTTTGCTGCTTAACAAACGTTCTGATTGTGTATCAATTTCATAATGTTTTCTTGGTGTTTCACCTTGAAAGGCTTTCATTCTTGAAGCAATTAGAAAAGGAACTACAAAACATAAAACAGAAGGAACAATTACATATTCTGAAAGTCCAACTGCTGTAACTTTATTTGCAATCCAGAGCATGGTTGTGGTTACATCTCCAATTGGAGACCAAGCTCCACCTGCATTTGCTGCAATAACAATCATTGAAGCAAACCAAATTCTGTATTCTTTTACAGGAATTAATTTTCTTAACAATGTTACTAATACAATCGTAGCAGTAAGGTTATCAATGATAGCTGACAAAATGAATGCAACAACTCCTAATGTCCATAATAATCGCACTTTATTGGTTGTTTTAATTCTACTTTTTATAATGTCAAAACCACGATGTAAATCTATAATTTCAACAATAGTCATCGCTCCAATCAAGAAAATAAGAATTTCAGCAGTTTTGCCGAAGTGATGCATTAAATTTTTTGAGAATCCATACAACTGAGTTTTTTCATCACCATTATTGATGTTGTAAACATTGCTGTATTCATCAATAACAGAAAGCCAACCTTGATTGAAACCAAAGGCTAAAAGTGCCCAAATGACACCTGCCATTAATAATGAAGGAACCGTTTTGTCTAACTTAAAAGGATGTTCAAGAGTAATTGATAAGTATCCAATTATAAAAAGAAAAATGATAAGATTTAACATTGTAAACTTAGATTAGTTGTTGTAGTGCAATTTCAAAAGCTGTTGCACTAATATTTGTTTTAGAGGTATTTATAGTATGAGTTTTGTGTAAGGCTTTTTTTATCGTTTCTGAAGTGTCAAAAAATATTGCTTCATCTGTCATCTGCACTTTTTTCTCCATAAAATAAGCAAAAACACGAGCCATACCACAGTTCGCAATAAAATCAGGAATCAAACTCACTTTAGCATCTGTTTCTTCCATAATTGAACCAAAAAAGATTTCTTTATCAGCAAAAGGAACATTGGCACCGCTTGAAATCACCTCTAATCCTGAAGTAATCATTTGGTCAACTTGTTGTTTTGTAACTAATCTGGAAGCAGCACAAGGGGCAAAAATTTCGGCACCAAGTGTCCAAATTTTTTGATTGATTTCTTCAAAAGGAATCATATCTGAAGCGACAAGTTTGTTACCATCTTTATTTAAAAAATGTCTTCTTATTTCTTCGAATGAAAAACCATTTTCATTGATTACTCCGCCTTCTCGGTCAATAATTCCAACAACCTTTGCACCCATA
>JAUXNR010000011.1 GCA_030682755.1 Flavobacterium sp. | reverse complement strand
CAACTGTTTCATTTTTTGTTTTAATATTTCCTCTATAATAGTTAAAATCATTTGATTCATTTTCTACAGTCGCATGGCTAGAAGTTTGTGATGTATTTTGAGTAGGAGTTTGAGAATTTTTTTCTTTATTTCTTTTACTGTTTTTTATGATATCGTTTGAGCTCATAGTTGCTACAGAACTTACCGTTGTTGTTTTAGAAGTTGTTCGATAACCTTCTAGCACTACCTCTTGAAGTGATTCAGTATCCTCTGCTAACGCAATATTGAAATTAGTAGAAGTATCAATCTTAGCTGTTTGCGTTTTCATTCCAACAAAGTTAAACTCTAATGTTTCACCCTTCTTTGCTTTAATTGAAAATTTACCATCAAAATCAGTTTGTGTTCCATTTAAAGTTCCTTTAACCAAAACAGTAGCATCCGGCAAAGGATAATTAGTATTATCCATTACAACACCGGTAATCAATCGTTCTCCGGTTAGTTTATTTATTTCTTCGCTGGAAATTTTTACAGTTGGAATTTCTTTAGAAATCACTTTACTTTTTTCTTCATCCAATGCAATTAGATCATTTAATTCCATCATACTGTCGTTAAAAACAGAAACCACTTGTTGTTCTTTTTTACTGTTCAGCACATTGTCAATTGGTTTATTGGTTTTAATAATTTCTGCTTCAACCGGTGCAGAAACTATTTCTACTTCTTTCGGTTTTTCAATTTTGAGTGGAGAAGTTCTCTTAATTGTATCCTTATTTTCAATCACAATCGGATTATCATTTTTAATTACTTCTTTATCCGATTTTAAAAACTGATAACCAATCGAAACAAACAATAGGAGAGAAGCGGCAATTGCCCATTTTTTCCATAAGATAATTACTTCTTTATCCTCTTTTTTATCTAATTTTTCTTCTACTTTAGCCCAGACTTTTTCCATTCCGGGAAAAGAATTCGATTCGGCATTTTTTGCCGCCTGATTCATTTTATCGTATAATTTATCTTGATTTTCCATATCTATTTTGCCTTTTGATAATAAAAATTGTTCACTAACTCTTTCAATTTGGTTTTGGAA
>JAUXNR010000008.1 GCA_030682755.1 Flavobacterium sp. | reverse complement strand
TTCAATAAAAAATTCAAACCTCTGGTCTAATAGTTTAATTTTTTAGAGATAAATGTTTCCAATATTATAAAAAATCGAAATTAAAATTGCGTATTTTTTAAGAATTTTTTTATTGATAAAATTGTAATATTTTTGCTGATAGTAAATTTACTATAATCTATTACTTTAGTTTATTAGTGACATAAAAAAGTTAAACTCTCACCTGCTTCAAACAACCAATGAAAAAAACATACTGCTTACTCATTTTATTGTTCACTCAAATCACTTTATTTGGAAAAGATTTCGATTGGGCTTCAAAAATTAACGGTTTCTCTAGTTGCAACTCTATAGTTTGTGATAACGATGGTAATATTTTTTCAACTGGTAACTTTTTTACTGGAGCTGATTTTGACCCTAGTCCAACAAATTCATTTTTTTTAAATGATATCGATCAACATGGTGTAGGATATGTATTAAAATTAGATACTAATAAAAACTTTCAGTGGGTAAAACAATTAACAGGTCAGGGAAACTCTATTATATTAGACAACAATCAAAATATAATTGTTACAGGAATTGACAATGGGAGCCAGATAGATTTAGACCCAGACCCAAATAATACATACATAGTAGAAAATCCTACTGGTAATTACGGTGGTTACGTTATTAAATTAGACCCTAATGGTAACTTTTTGAGTGGAAATTTTTATCCAAATTACTATGCAAAAGAATCAACTGTAGACTCAAATAATAACATTGTAACGATTGGAAATGTTGGGGTTTCAACTAGTCTTAACAGTAAAATTTTTATTATTAAATCTGATTTAAATAATAACTTCATTTGGGAAAAAATTATTCATGGGAATAATATTTTTCCTCATTCATTAGCAAGTGATAATAATAATAACATTATTCTAAAAGGAAATTTTCAACATAGTATGACATTTTCAGGAATTTCATACACCACTAGCTCCTATCCATCCTATTGCGATTTTATAGCCAAATTAAATCCTAATGGGGAAGATGTATGGTATCAAAAATTAAATCCGACTGCGGGTGCGGGTATTAGTAACGAGGATAAATCAATTAAAATTGACCAAATGAATAACATTTATTTTACAACAAATTATTCTGGTCCAGTTCCTTTAAATTTTAATAATCAAGATATTACACTACCCTCTATTTATTTTGTAGAAGGATGCCTTTTTAAGATTACTGAAAATAGAGACTATATTTGGAGTATCCCAATCTATGGAGGAGAGCAACAAACAATTAAATCTTTTAGTTTTAATACCCTTGGTGAAATCCAAATAGTTATGGAAGCTACAGGTCAAACTTTTATAAAAGACACAAATAATTTAGTAACTCAAATTCCAAACACTTATAATGGCATGTTGCGGGGATTATTAATTTTGCTTGATGCAAATGGTGCTTATTTAAACTTTAAACCAATTTATTATGGAAAGTTAAGAGTTTATAGTGATCTTTTAAATTCAATTTTTATTGCTGGAACATTTAATAGTTCTTTTGATTTCGATCCTAGTCCGACTACAACATATAATATGTATAATTCGGGACACACAGGTTTTATTGTAAAATTAAATAATTGTGACACGTTAGTTCCATTAGGCAATAGCATTCAGCAATTCTGCTCATCAGATAATCCTACGATATCAAATCTCTTACCAAATTCTTCAACCATCAAATGGTACAATTCAGCTACATCTACAAACCAATTAAATACAACTATTACATTAATAAACGGACAAACTTATTACGCCTCAAGACAAATTGGTAATTGTCCGGAAAGTGATCGATTGGCTGTAACTGTTTCTATAAATCCAACCCCAACAGCTCCTCATGCTACCGATCAAGTGTTCTGCGAAAGCGAAAATGCGACCATTTCAAATTTAAGTGCTTTAGGACAAAACATAAAATGGTATTCATCTCCAACAGATACATCTGTTTTACCAGCAAATACAGTTTTACAAAACAATGCAAACTATTATGTTTCTCAAACAGAAAACGGTTGTGAAAGTTCAAAAACTCAAATTAATGTAACTGTCAATTCTGTTCCTTTACCTGCGGCTATAGCACCACAAACTTTCTGTATTCAACAAAATGCAACTTTGAATGATGTCATCATTAATGGTATAAATATAAAATGGTATAATGCTGCAACCGGAGGGGATTTACTTGCAAATACAACTGTATTAGCTAATGGCCAAACTTATTATGCAACTCAAACAATTAATAATTGTGAAAGTTTAAGTATTCCCGTTTTAATAAATATTCAAAATACTCAAATACCTTCAGGATTATTAGTCCAAACATTTTGCTCAACGCAAAATTCTACTTTAAATGATATTGTTGTAAATGGTGTTAATTTGAATTGGTATAATTCAAATTCTAGTACAACCGCTTTACCAACCACCACATTATTAACTGATGGAGCAATTTATTTTGTAACTCAAACAATTAATGGCTGTGAAAGTATTAATCGTTTATCTGTTACTATTGATTTAATAGATACATTAAATGCTACTGATTATTCAGAAATAATATGTGATGATTTGAATAACAATTCAGAAATAGTTAATTTAACAAATTACGCTTCAAACTTAATTTCTGATACATCCAATTGTACTTTTGACTTTTATACTTCTCTCAGCGGAGCAACAAATCAATTTAATTCTGATTTAATTACCACGGTAACAAATTATAACTTAACTATAAGCAATTCTTCTATATTCGTAAGAATTACTTCAAACAATGGTTGTTACAAAATTGTAACATTGAATTTACCATTGGTCAATAAACCAATAGTTACGATTCCTGACATTGTCTCGATATGTGAAAATAACTCGACTACCATTAATGCTGGATCTGGTTTCGATAGTTATAGCTGGTCAACCGGTTCAACTTCAGAAATGATAACAATTTCACAGGCTGGAAATTATTCTGTAACCGTAACAGAAAACCATAACTCTAGCATTTGTTCAACTACAAAAAATTTTACTGTTGTTCCATCAAACAAGGCAACCATTTCATCTGTTATAACACAAGATTGTACAAACACAGAAAATACTATAATTGTAAATGCAAATGGTCTTGGGAATTATGAGTATTCAATTGATGGCTTCAATTATCAAAATAGCAATGTTTTTGTAGGATTAAATAGTGGAGCATATACTGCATATGTTCGTGATAAAAACGGTTGTGGCGTTACGGATGAAAATGTCTACCTATTAATGTTCCCAAATTTCTTTACTCCAAATGGTGATGGAATTAATGATACTTGGGCAATAGAATATTCTTATTTTGAACCTGGATTAAAAGTAACTATTTTTGATAGATATGGAAAAGTATTGAAAATATTAAGTAACTTAAATTCTTGGGATGGCAAATTCAATGGTAAAGATCTTCCATCTAGTGATTATTGGTTTATTGTGACACGACAAAATGGAAACGAATGTAGAGGCCATTTTACATTAAAAAGATAAAAACTCATATGACAAAATTAGTTGATGTTTTCTTTTTTCTTATTAGAAATAAAACTCTAAAATCAATTCTAATCAAACAATCCTGTCGAGATAAATAATAAAAAAAGGACTAATAATTTACTTTAGAATCAATTTCAAAGCAATTTTCTTAACTTCAACAAAAGTAAT
Organism: Flavobacterium sp.; assembly: GCA_030682755.1. Lineage (GTDB taxonomy): Bacteria > Bacteroidota > Bacteroidia > Flavobacteriales > Flavobacteriaceae > Flavobacterium. The sequence goes on along the minus strand of JAUXNR010000008.1, from coordinate 3,054 downwards.
AAAATGACTTTATTAATATCCTCTGAAATTTTCATTTTATAGTTGAAAACTAAATAAAATACAGAAAGTAAAACCGACTTCATAATAATATTCAGAATTGGATGAAAGGGAAAACTCCAAAAATAAAACACTACAAAAGTTAAGACAATAATGCCAAGCGAAGCTACCGTTTTTATAGTAAACGGAAACAAATCCATTTTAAAAACCACAAATAGAAATTTAGCCAAACTGTATAAACCAATGGAAATTAAAGTAGCAATGGCTGCTCCTTCAATCCCGAAATTCGGAATAAAGTACATGTTTAAACTTACTGTTAAGCCAACCAAACAAAGTCCTAAAAACAAAACGGTGCGATAATATTTTGAATTAAAAATGATGGAATTATTGTTGCCCAACATCAAATCAAAAAACTTTGAAAAAGAAATCAGAAAAACTACTGCCACACCTCCACTGTATTTCTCAGGTAACAAGGCATATACTTCATGAATGTTGGTTAAAATACCTAACATAATAAATCCGCCAACGACTTGCAAAGTAATTGACGTTTTTTTATACAGCTCATTTAAAGCTACATAGTTATTTTTTGCCATCAAAACCGTAGTAATTGGGTGCGTAATTTGATGCATTGCCCGCATTGGAACCGAAATGGTCAACGCAATAAATATAGCTACCGAATAATAAGCCGCTTCACTAATTGGAATATATTGTCCAATCATGAATTTATCTATATCCAACAACAAAACAGCAATACTAGATGAAAATATAATGAACGCAGAATAAACAATGACATCTCGCTTCTCTTTTGGAAACTTTAAATGGAATTGTGGTTTTCTGACTTTAAATGCAACGAGTGCCATCAAGACCATCATGATAAAATAGATAAAAACCAAGCTGTAAACAAATTGAATCGTGCTTATCCAACCAAAATAAACCGCAAATAGAAAAATACTGATAAAAACACGAAGCAAAACTTCTTTGACAAAATTCCCAAAAACCGATTTCAAATGCACTTTTACCCAAGCATAAAAAATTTCAAAATAGCCCATAAACAAACCGATGACGGGAATCATCCAGACATAGTCATATATAATGGGATTTGTTTTTGAAATCAAAAGAGCCGCTTCGCCATAAAACAAAAATAAAATCAAGAAAATCGGAATAATAATGAGCAAAGGCAACACCATTACTAAATTCAAAAACCGTGATTTATCTTCTTCAGATTGGTGTGTGGCATAAAATTTCACTAACGTATTTTGAATACCAAAAGCCATAAGTGGCATCATAATATTAGCCGAAGAAAGTAAAAAAGCCGTCAAACCATAATACTCTTCGCCTAAAAAATGGGTGTACATAAACAAGGCATTCACCGCACCAATAACAAAACCGATGAAGGTAATGAGGGTGTTTTTGATGGATTGATTGATGACGATGCCCATTTTGAATTGTTTGATTTTTGGATTATTCGATTGTTAGATTATTTGACTTTTTTGATTCTTTCAATTCATTTATTCTAAACATGTCTTTACTAATTTTTCAGTTAAACTTTTTCTGCTGTAATATTGCAAGCCAACCGGATATACCTTCAAACTATTTTGCTTATACAATTGATAATGAGCTAAAATTATTTCTTTTACATTTGATTTTTCGTCATATGTAAAAAAATGACCGGTATTGGTTTCGTTCAAAATTGCTTCAAAATCAGAAGCTTTTGGACCAATAGCTATAATCGGACGTTCAGAAACCATATATTCAAACAATTTTCCGGGAATAATACAACGCGTTTCTTCTGAATCAATTTCAATTAACAGTAACACTTGCGAGGTTCGTTGGTGCAAAATGGCTTCATCGTGAGAAACATAGCCTAAATTATTGACAAATTTACTCAACTTAAATTCAGCTATCGTTTCCAAAACATCCTGACTCACTTTTCCGATTAGTTTCAATTGAAAATCAGCCGCAAAGTCGTGATTTTCTTTGACTAATTCTTTTAATGCTTTCCACAAAATTCTCGGATTTCTATCCGACAAAAAAGAACCGATATGAGCGATTGTAAACTTTTCATCCAAGTCACTTTTCTTGACTTTTTCCACATCATAACCATTTGTAATCACTTCAATTGGTTTTGAAGTCAGTTTTGCAAATTCAATTTTTGTAGTAGGACTCGTTACTATAATTTTATCAGCAGAAAGGAGAACATTTTTCTCTAAATCTTTGTGTTTTTTCTCCGAATTTTCAGTGAGCATCAATTCTTTGTGATAGCCAATGGTTGTCCACGGATCACGAAAATCGGCAATCCATTTGATGTTTGTTTGTTTTTTTAATTGTAAGCCAATCAAGTGTAAACTGTGTGGCGGTCCGGTTGTAATGATGGTTTCAATTTGATTTTTTTCGATATACTCTTTCAAAAAAACAACCGAGGGTTTCACCCACAAAATTCGTGCATCAGGAATAAAAAAGTTGCCACGAATCCAAAGCATTATTTTTTCAATCAACGATTGTTTCTTCTTACTTGGAATGATTCCGGAACTGATTTTTTTAGTGTTGTTTTTCGATAAAAAAGATGCCCAACGATAGGGTTCCTTGATTTTTTGTTTGATGATAATGGCCTTTTCAGAAACTTCGTTAATTAACTTTTCATCCACAATGGGATAGGTAGGATTTTCAGGAATGTAAACATGTGGTTCATAACCAAAATTCGGCAAGTATTTTACAAACTTTAGCCAACGTTGCACGCCTGGACCACCGGCTGGTGGCCAGTAATAGGTTATGATGAGAACTTTTTTTCTCGATGTAGTTTCAAAGTTCAAAATTCATTGTTCATTGTTCGTTACTCAACCTTTTTCTTGGTCTCAAAATAAACCCCGCCAATCAATAACAGCAACATTCCCAAAGAACTAATCAAAGCTATTGCACTTCCTTTTTGAATCACTTGAGGTTCAAATTTGAATTCAATCGTATGTTTTCCGGCCGGAATTTGTAAAGCTCGCAACACATAATTCACTCGAAACATTTCGGTTTCTTTACCATCCACTAAAACCTTCCACCCTTTTGGAT
>JAUXNR010000006.1 GCA_030682755.1 Flavobacterium sp. | reverse complement strand
ATTACGACTCCTTTGTTTCAAAGGCAAATCCTAATTATGAACCATTTATTAAAGCAATGATACATAAATCTGATTGGGAGATTGTATTTAAATTATGTTCTACTTTGAAATTGGATGTTATCTATATGCCTTGTGATGAATTAGCAGCGGAATTAGCGGTAAATGAATGGAAGCATTTCATAAAATTTATTGATATTCATCCGATAAATTTTATTTATCAACCAATTTTGGACATAATAAAAAAATCTGGTATTGATATCATTATTGGAGTAGGTGGTAGAACTTTAGGAGAAATTGAAAATAAAATTGATTTTTATGGTAATCAAATTAAAGTATTAATGTTTGGTCACCAGGCATTTCCTACTCAATTGCACCAAAGTTCAATTGCAAAAATAGTTCTTTTGAAAGAAAAATTTACTAATTTAATAATAGGTTACGCCGATCATTCTCCCTTTGATAGCCATTGGGGAGTAGATTTACAATCAGTTGCTTATATGCTTGGAGCCAGAATGTTTGAAAAACACATAGCATTGGTTGCGGGAGAAGAACGATTCGACTATATAACTTCATCATCACCAGAACAAATCAGGTTTATGGTTTCTGATATTGCTAAATTGGATGAGTTAAATGTTGAATATGCCGATTTGAATAAATTGAATGAATCAGAAATTAAATATACATCAAGACAGTTGAAAGCAGTCGCCTCTCAGAATCTTAATTCCAGTCATGTTATTACTGAAAAAGATTTAAAATTTAAGATGATAGAGAGTGAGAGTGGATTTATCTATTCTGATGATATTGTTGGAAAATCGCTTTTACAAGAAGTAAAAGAAGACCAGCCAATCTTATATATTTCTTCATGATAGTATCAAAAAATTTTAACGATTATAAAGTTTATTTGAATAAAGAACATTGGGGAGTCATCTACAGGTATTTATTTCAAAATGATCTTGCAAATGAGGTAATAGGGAAAAAATATATTTTGGATAATGATATAACTGCTATTTTTTTAGAAGGTTCTTTTAATGCCGAATATAAAGATATTCTAGAAGCTCACAGAGAGCATTATGATTTACATTATACTCTATCAGGTGTAGATATTATTGTTTCTAAATCAGTCAAAGATTGTAATTCAATTAAAGAAGCTTATAATGAATCTTCTGATTATATTCTCTATGAAGACAATTATGATCAAAAATTCGAAATTAGTCAGAATACCTTTTGTTTGATTTCACCTGATTCTGCTCATATGGCAATGAGTAAAGGATGCGAATATGTAAAGAAAATTGTTTTTAAGATTCCAATAATAAAATAGATTTTGTACAAAATACTCCAACATCAGGTTTTTACAAAAGAAAACTTTTCGATTGTTCCTATCAGATTTGAGGATAAATTAAAAATCATGCAGTGGCGGAATGAACAATTGTATCATTTGCGGCAGCAAAAACCGCTGACGGAAATCGATCAGGAACAGTATTTCACCACTACTGTCGCACAATTGTTTGAACAAGAACAACCCAACCAACTGCTTTTTTCTTTTCTTGAAAATGAAGTTTGCATTGGTTATGGTGGATTAGTTCACATCAATTGGGTAGATAAAAACGCCGAAATTTCATTTATTATGAATACGTCTTTGGAAGCGGAACGGTTTCATGAGATTTGGATGGCTTATTTGCAGTTGTTGGAACAGGTGGCTTTTCAAGAGCTATCATTTCATAAAATTTACACCCATGCCTTTGATTTGCGGCCCCATTTGTATGTCGTTTTTGAATCAGCTGGTTATCTGGAAGAAGCCCGATTAAAAGAGCATTGTTATTTTGAAAATAAATTTATAGATGTGGTAATACATAGTAAAATCAATTAATTATGGAAGTATTTAAAGGAGACCGACTCTACCTCAAAGAAATAACCGATGCAGACATCGATGCTACTGTAATGGCGTGGTTTGATGATGCTGAGTTGATGAAATATTATACCAATTCCAAAAATAAAATTACCAAAGAAAAATTATTAGCTTCTCTTGAAGAGGGTAAAAAATCAGGTAATCTATTCACCTATGGTATCTTTACCAATGATACCGATACCTTAATCGGAACCATTAAATTAGGGCCAATTCATTTTGTTCATAAAACGTCGGATTTGGTCGCCTTAATTGGTAACCGGGATTACTTAGGTAAAGGATTGTCGGTCGATGCCATTCAATTGGGAAATCAATTGGCATTTGAAAAATTTGACATCAGGAAGTTATATGGTGGCATGTATGCATCCAATATCCCCTCCATCAAAGCTTACACCAGAGCAGGCTGGATTATTGAAGGGCGATTGAAAGGTTTCTATTGGGTAGAGGAAAAAAATGAAGACCGCATTTTAGTGGGTTGTTACAATCCAAAGTATTTTTCAGAAGAAGAAATAAAAGCAGTAAAAGAAAATGAAAATAGGTACTCATAATATAGATGCTACTTCAAAAGTATTTATCATAGCGGAACTCTCCGCAAATCATAATGGTAGTATTGACGTAGCCCTGGAAACCATAAAGGCAGCCAAAAGAGCCGGTGCAGATTGCATTAAATTGCAAACCTATCGGGCAGATACGATTACTATTGATTCTAAGAAAGACGATTTTTTAATCAAAGGTACCATCTGGGAAGGGAAGAATTTATATGAATTGTATGAGGAGGCCTATACCCCATGGGAGTGGCACGAAACCCTCTTTAAAGCAGCAGCCGAAGAAGGTTTGGTTTGTTTTTCTTCCCCCTTTGATCCCACTTCGGTAGCTCTTTTGGAAGCATTAAACACGCCGGCTTATAAGATAGCTTCTTTTGAAATTACGGATATTCCGTTGATTGAGTTGGTTGCTTCTAAAGGCAAACCAGTGATTATTTCTACCGGTATTGCTGAAGAAGCTGATATCCGTTTGGCTTTGGATGCGTGTCATCGTATGGGGAATTATGATATTGCTTTGTTAAAATGTACCTCCAGTTATCCTGCACCTCTAAACGAAGCCAATTTGGTTATGGTGAGAGACATGGCCGAAAAATTTGGGGTCATTACCGGTTTGTCGGACCATACGATGGGTAGTACGGCTCCAATAGTGGCCACTTGTTTTGGTGGTAAAATTATCGAAAAGCATTTTATATTGGATCGTTCTATTGGTGGTCCGGATGCCTCTTTTTCAATGAATGAGGCAGAATTTACGGCCATGGTCAAAGCGGTTCGTGAAGCGGAACAAGCGATAGGGGTGGTGGATTATAGCTTGACGGACAAGCAACAAAAAGGAAAAGATTTTTGTCGTTCGTTATACGTAGTGGAAGACATCAAGAAAGGAGAAGTGATTACAGCAAATAACGTACGCTCCATTCGCCCCGGGTTTGGTATGCATCCGAAGCATTTACCCGAAGTTTTGGGCACAAAGGCTATAAAAGCTTTAGAAAAAGGCACCCGTTTAACTTTTGATATGCTTACTGGTATATGATTCATACTGTTACAGATTTAAAAAGCACTTTTTCTCCTGAACGACACGCTCTGTTTAGCAACTATCTCCCTGTATTGGTAGAAGTATTAAATGAATTTCATGGGGTAAATTATTCTATCAGGTTTTGGAGTTTTATTTTATCTGACTACATACAAGGTTATATAACTAAGCAAGCAGGAGTAGAAAATAAATCAAATGCAATTAAAAAAACGGATCTATGGAAAAAAAAACTTATCCATACCTTCAAAGTTTTATTTAAACGTTCAAAAAGTCACGAGGTTTACAATGTAATAAAAAATCATAACTCCTTACATATTGGCTTTCCTAAATTATCAGAAGTTGATGACGATCTTGGTAAAGCCTTGCCTTATTATATGTGGGATTTAAAAGTACGTTTCAAAAAAGAAACCCGAGAACGGTTGCTTGAAATTTGCTCTTTGTATGACTCTAATTTATCAAATTTAATTAACGGAATCCCTGCGGAGTTGTTGGAAGGATTTGAGACTGTTTTCAATAGAATTCCATTGTTCAACCCTACTGAAAAAATTTTTCACTATCATTTGGGATCCAATTTTCATAAATGGGTACTTGCTAAGTATACCGAAAATGGGGCTAAACTATTTTGGTACCAGCATGGAGCTTATTATGGGGAAATGAACTATGGTGTACATGTAAGTGAAAGAAAGTTAGCAGATGTTTACAGGACCTGGGGTTGGAAACTAGATGAAAAAGATGAGCCATGGAAAGCCTACAGGCTTATAAAGTTCAAGGAAAGATTTGATTCAATTAGCGTAACTAGTGCCACTTCAGGGATTTTGATTCCCTTAACAGGTTTACGACCTCAAGCAATTAAGAAACAAAATGCACCAGTTTTAGACTATCTTGAAGCAAATTTAGATATGGATCACTACAAGCTTTTGCTTGCGAGGCCAAGACCTACCAATAAAGTTTTTTCCAGAAAAAGCAGTTTTAAAAATGTTGTTCCTTCCTGTTTCACTCTTACCTCAGGTTTGAAAAGGATACAGGAAGAGATGAAACAGGTGAGTGTTGTTATAACACCAGTTATTCCTGCAACCATTTTTTTGGAGTGTATCCATGTTGATTTTCCTATAGTTGGGTTACTTACCAATGATCAACCCACAGAAATTATTAAACCTTTTTATGATTTTTTTTTAGAACAGCAAGTACTTCATATCACTATTGAAAGTTTAGTTACACATTTAAATACTGTAGATATTGCAAGTTGGTGGGAACGAATTATTGCAATGCCACCCTACCTTCAATTTAAAGCGACTTTTGCAAATACATATTAATTCCGCTATGCAGACCGTTTCTTCAAAGCTCTTAAAAAGCGTATCTTCCGATATTAATCGGAATACACTAATAGCATTTTTTAAAGAATTAGAAACTGATTTACAGTCACAATTTGATTTACTTTCATTACGACCCAAACGTATAACATCTGTAGAGTCATATTTTCATGGCGATTTTGATTTTATCATTCGAGAAAATGAATTTACTAAACTAGTAGCTGTTATTTATAATGCCTGTAAAAATCAAGGAATTCATTTTATTCTGAATCAAAAGTCAAAAAACAAGAAGTTGTTTACTTTTTTTATTACCAATTCTGATTTTATAACATGTGAATTTTGGAC
>JAUXNR010000001.1 GCA_030682755.1 Flavobacterium sp. | reverse complement strand
ATGAAAAAAACGATCAGTATTTTAGGTTTAGCCTTATTGGCCTTTAGTAATGTAACTTTAGCTTCAAACGTATCAAATTTTGATCGCTCAGAGGCAGAGAAATTTGTTTATGCTAAATATTATGCAACACCTTTGTGTATTGCAATTAGCAAAGGAGAAGTGGATGTAGTAAAAAAAATGGTGTCTTATGGAGCTGATGTTAATGAAAAAACAAATGGAATGACACCATTAATGTATGCTGCACGCTACAATCAAACTGAAATTATCACATTTCTTTTAGAAAAAGGAGCAAATGCAAAGGCAAAATGTAAAAATGGTTTTACAGCTTTAAAACATGCAGAATTGTCAAATGCAACTGAAGCAATTGAACTGTTAAAAAGAATTTAATTTTGTTTTAGTTTTATAGTTGAGTTAGTTAGGAAAAGCAAAATCCCATCAGTATTGATGGGATTTTTTATTTAAAAAATTTACTTTTGTATAGTTTGTGTCCTATCCGGACCAACGGAAACCACTTTAATCGGCACTTCCAGTTCTTTTTCAATGAAAGCCACATAGTCTTTAAATTCTTGCGGCAATTCATCATAAGAAGTTAAACCGGTTAAGTCTGCTTTCCAACCTTTCTTTTCAACAAAAACAGGTGTCACATTTTCAGGTTCAATAGTATAGGGGAAATGGTTTATAACCTCACCATTATATTCATAAGCCGTGCAAACTTTTAAGGTTTCAAAACCGGAAAGCACATCACCTTTCATCATGTATAATTGGGTGACACCATTCACTTGCACAGCATACTTTAAAGCTACTAAATCCAACCAACCGCAACGGCGTGCTCTTCCGGTAACCGAACCAAATTCGTTTCCAACACGAGCCATTGTTGCTCCGTCTTCATCAAATAATTCTGTTGGAAACGGACCGCTTCCCACTCGGGTTGTGTAGGCTTTGAAAATTCCAAACACCTCTTTCACTTTGTTAGGAGCAATTCCTAAACCGGTGCAAGCTCCTGCTGCTGTAGTGTTTGACGAAGTAACAAATGGATATGTTCCAAAATCAATATCCAATAACGAACCTTGAGCACCTTCTGCCAAAATCGATTTTCCTTCTTTTAAAGCTTGATTTAAAAAAGCTTCACTATCTATAAATTGCAACGTTTTTAAAACTTCTATGGAAGCAAAAAACTCGTCTTCCATTTCTTGTAAATCATATTGTAAATTAACATCATAAAACGCAATCATCGCTTCGTGTTTATCGGCCAAGGCTCTATAACGTTCTTTAAAATCAGCTAATTCAATATCGCCAATTCTTAGGCCATTTCTGCCGGTTTTGTCCATATAAGTGGGACCAATACCTTTTAACGTGGAACCGATTTTTGCTTTGCCTTTTGCAGCTTCAGAAGCGGCGTCCAACAAGCGGTGGGTAGGTAAAATCAAATGAGCTTTTCTTGATAAAAATAATTTGGAAGCGATATCTAAATTAAATTTTTCTAAACCTTCCAATTCTTTTTGAAAAACAACCGGGTCAATTACTACACCATTACCAATAATATTTAAAGCATTTTTATGAAAAATCCCGGATGGAATTGTACGTAAAACGTGTTTGATGCCATCAAATTCCAAGGTATGACCTGCATTGGGTCCACCTTGAAAGCGAGCAATAATATCATAGTTAGAAGTAAGAACGTCGACAATTTTTCCTTTTCCTTCGTCGCCCCATTGTAGTCCTAGCAGTAAATCTACGGTCATCTTTAGTTGTTTGTTGTTTATAATTAGTATTTAAAATCAATCAGTTTGACTTTTTCTGATTCATTTTATTCAGTAGTTGTTTTTTTATTTCCGTATAAATATAAGGAGTGATGGTGTATTTCAATTCCAAATATTTCTTCAATAGTTTTCTTGATTTGTTGAATCCGAGGGTCACAAAATTCAATCACTTCACCTGTATCGGTCATAATAATATGATCGTGTTGTTTGTCAAAATAGGATTTTTCATAATGAGCCTGATTTTGTCCAAACTGATGGCGTCTCACCAGACCACACTCCAATAAAAGTTCAATTGTGTTGTAAAGGGTTGCTCTACTCACGCGATAGTTTTTATTTTTCATTTTGAGATAGAGTGATTCAATGTCAAAATGTTCTGTACTATCATATATTTCCTGAAGAATAGCATAGCGTTCAGGCGTTTTACGATGTCCTTTTTCTTCAAGGTATTTCGTAAATACATTTTTAACGATATCCTGATTTTTAGTGTTGTCCATAGAAGAATCCTATCAATTGTGGCAAAGATAAGGATATTTTTAAGATTAGAATTTATTGCGTTTTACTATTTTTTTTCCCATTCAAAATGTCAAGAAGAATGCGGTTGTTTTGTAGTAATTAGAGTTTAACTCCATTAATTTCGAGTGTGAACTCGCGTCACTTTATCTATACCGTCAATTTTTTTGATGTTTTCAATTAATCGCTTTAAAATCGTATTGTTTTGAACTACTACAATGACTTGTCCGTTAAAAATTCCGGCGTCACCACTCAATGAGATACTCTGAATGTTTACATGCATTTGATTGGATATCACTTTGGTCAACTCATTGGTTAATCCTAACGTATCCATTCCCGTAATGTTAAGAATTGCTTTGAATTCTTCCTGAGAGGAATCAATCCATTTTGCAGTAATAATGCGATAAGCATAATTTGATTGCAGACTTATGGCATTCGGACAGTCTTTTCGATGTACTTTGATACCGTCATTAATGGTTAGAAATCCAAAAACATCATCACCCGGAATTGGATTGCAACAAGATGATAATTTATAATCCAGTTTGTCTTGCTCTGAACCAAAAACCAGCATGTCAAAGTTTTTGCTGATTTCATTTTTTTGAATTTGCTCCGGGGCAACAGAAGGGGAGCGTTTTATTTTCTTAAAGAAATTGATTAAAGTATTTCCTTTTTGAGCTGCAAAATCTTTTAATTGCTGATTGTCAATAGTGCCAATTCCAACCCGATAAAACAAATCCAAACTGGTTTTTAAATGAAAATAATTAACCAATTCGTTAACTGTTGTTTCATTTAAGGTTACTTTTAAATGGCGAAGCTTTCTAGTTAATAACTCTTTTCCGTCTTCGGCAATTTTTTTGGTGTCTTCGTTTAAAACATTCTTGATTTTATTTTTAGCTCGTGATGTGGTAACATAATCCAACCAATGCGAATTGGGTTTTTGGTTGGCCGAAGTGATTACTTCCACTTGGTCACCACTATTTAAAACATGATTCAAGGGGACTAATTTTCCGTTTACACGGGTTCCTCGCGTTCTAACACCAATTTCCGAGTGAATACTAAATGCAAAATCTAACGATGTGGCACCTTTTGGTAAACTTTTAATTTCGCCTTTTGGCGTAAAGACATAAATTTCTTTAGCATAAAGGTTTAATTTGAAGTCTTCTACAAAATCAACAGCGTTAGAAGCAGAATTTTCTAAGGCTTCTTTTAATAAGTTTAACCAAGTATCCAGACTGTTTTCCTCAGTTTGTCCTTGTTTGTATTTGTAATGTGCGGCATAGCCTTTTTCTGCAATTTCATCCATTCGCTCGCTTCGCACTTGAATTTCAACCCAGCGTCCTTTTGGTCCCATTACCGTAATATGAAGTGCTTCATATCCTGTTGATTTGGGAGAAGAAATCCAATCGCGTAAACGACTCGGACTCGGGCGGTAATGATCGGTTACGATGGAATAAATCTTCCATGCTAAAAATTTCTCATCGTGTTGATTGGATTTATAAACAATTCGCAAGGCAAATTTGTCATATACTTCATCAAATGAAACACCTTGTGCTAACATTTTTCTTCTAATGGAGTAGATGGATTTTGATCTGCCTTTTAATGTATATTCAATACCTTCTTCGTCTAAAGATTTTTTTAATACATCAGAAATGGAACTTATATAGGCTTCCTGTTCTTGCCTGCTTTCTTTTAATTTGCTTAAAATATCTTGATACACATCGGGTTCCGTATATTTTAAACCCAAATCTTCCAGTTGTGATTTTATGTTATAAAGTCCTAACCTGTGAGCAAGCGGAGCATAAATGTATAAGGTTTCCGAAGCAATTTTGGCTTGTTTATAATCCACCATGGATTCCATGGTTTGCATGTTGTGCAAACGATCGGCCAACTTGATAAGAATTACACGAACATCATCATTCAAGGTGAGTAACATTTTTCTGAAATTCTCAGCCTGCATGGATATTTCTTGATCGGTTTTAACTTTGGCAATTTTTGTTAAACCATCAACCAATTGTGCAATTTTAGGATTGAACATTTTTTCAATATCCGCAATGGTAATGGAAGTATCTTCCGCAACATCATGCATCAATGCAGCGGCAATGGCAGTTGCTCCAAGGCCTATCTCTGAAGCCACGATTTTTGCAACTGCAATAGGGTGAAAGATATAAGCTTCTCCTGATTTACGTCTTTGGTCTTTGTGGGCATCAACAGCCACATCAAATGCTTTTCGGATAATCTTTTTATCCTCAGCCGAAAGCGTTTGATAACTTATGCGAAGTAGTTCCTTATATTCCTTGGCAATAGCCTTGTTTTCTTGTTCAATATCAATCTCAGTCATAGCAATGTCAATCTTTTACTAAAAGTAGGACAAAGTTTTTAATTGTGCAAATGGAATATTGGGATTGTTTTCACATATTTTTTAGAATAAAAGCCTTCAAAAGGCAAAGCATTTTTACAAAATACCTCTGGCTTTAATTTCTAAATACTTATTGATGGTATCTAAAGTTAGATTTTCCGGTTGGGTTAAGACAGAATAGATGCCATATTTTTTAAGCTCATTAACAATTAAACGTTTTTCAAACGCAAACTTTTCAGCAATAACTTTATCATAGACCTCTTGAACGGTTTCTGATTTTTTATGAATAATTTCATTGAGCTCTGTGTTTTGAAAAAAGACAACTACCAATAAGTGATTTTTGGCAATTCCTTTTAAATAGGGAAGTTGCCGATGTAATCCGTCTAACGTTTCAAAGTTAGTATACAACAAAATCAAACTTCTATGGTTGATGTTTTTCTTTATATCTACATACAAACGACTGTAATCACTTTCAAAAAAATCTGTTTTTACGTTGTACAACGATTCCATGATTAATTGCATTTGCGACGATCTTTTTTCAGCCATGACACGGTTTTCAACTTTCTTAGAGAAGGTAAACATACCGGCCTTGTCGTGTTTTTTCAAAATTACATTTGATAAAACCAAAGTCGCATTGATAGCATAATCCAACAAACTAAGTTGGTTAAAAGGCATTTTCATCACCCGACCTTTGTCGATAATCATATAAACCGATTGTGATTTTTCGTCCTGAAACTGGTTTACCATCAAGGCATTTTTCTTGGCTGTGGCTTTCCAATTTAAGGTTCTGATATCATCGCCTTGCACATATTCTTTAATTTGTTCAAATTCAATGGTGTGCCCAATTCTTCTTATTTTTTTTACGCCATATTGAAATAAATTGTTTGAAAAAGCCATCAAATCATATTTTCGTAATTGAATATAAGAAGGATACGTGGGAACCATGTGTCCGTTTTCAAACATAAATCTTCTGGAAATTAATCGTAAGGGAGAAGAAACATAAACATTGAGTTTGCCAAAATGATATTCCCCTCGTTCTGTTGGTCTTAGAAAATAACGTATATCATCTTGTGATGAGGCATTTATTTTTCGACTGATTTCAAAGTTTCTGACTTGAAATTGAAATGGAATTTCATCAATAATTTTTGTGTATATTGGAAAGGTATAAAAATTTTTAATACATATCTCAATGGGATTTTCATCACCATTTGATAATTTTTCAGCTAAATTCCGATGGGCTTCTACTCCGGTTTTGGTAAAAAAAAGAATGAGCAAATCTAAAACCCAAAAGCAAGATAAAATAATAAACAAATACCAAGTTGCAGTATATAAAAAAGGAAATATAAAGGCACAAGCAAATAACGTTATGATTCCAAGCAAAGCATAGAAAAATAAGTTATTGACGTACAGTTGTTTGAATATTCGTTTCAATGTTTTTTATCTTGGAATTTCTATGGTTTCAATTATTTGTCTGATGATTTCTTGGCTTGTAATGCCTTCCATTTCACGTTCAGGAGTCACAATAACACGGTGTTGTAAAACCGGTATTGCAGCATCTTTAATGTCTTCCGGGGTTACAAAATCACGGCCGCGAAGTGCAGCATATCCTTTTGCTGCATTCAAAATGGCAATGGATGCACGAGGTGAGGCACCTAAATATAAAAAGGCATTTTCACGGGTATTGATAACCAATTTGGCGATGTATTCCAAGAGTTGCGGTTCAACAATGATTTGTTTGACCAAGCCTTGGTATTTATTGATTTCTGCAGCCGTTAGAAACGTTCTGATTTGATCTAATTTTCCGGCATCTTGCAACGTATGTTCGCGTTGAATAATTTCAATTTCTTCGCTTAATTTTGGGTAATCAATGTTGATTTTGAATAAAAATCGGTCCAATTGTGCTTCCGGTAAACGGTAGGTTCCTTCTTGTTCAATTGGATTTTGTGTGGCAATTACCAAAAAAGGAGTGGTTAGTTGGTAGGTAGTGCCGTCCATTGTAATTTGACGTTCTTCCATTACTTCAAACAATGCAGCTTGTGTTTTAGCAGGAGCACGATTGATTTCGTCAATTAAAATTAAGTTGGAAAAAATAGGTCCTTTTTTGAATTCAAATTCAGATTTTTTCAAATCAAAAACCGAAGTTCCTAAAATATCTGAAGGCATTAAATCCGGCGTAAACTGAATTCTACTGAATCCAATATTCATAGTTTTGGCTAATAATTTTGCGGTAATTGTTTTGGCAACTCCGGGAACACCTTCCAATAAAACATGACCGTTTGATAAAATCGCAACAAGTAATTGATCAATCATTTTTGATTGACCAACGATTACTTTTCCTAATTCATGTTTTATTTCTGTAAGACTGTCTTGTAAGGGTTTTAAATCCAATCGGGATTCAAAATTTACATTTTCTTCCATTGGATTGTTCGTTGTGTTTTCTTCCATGATTTCTGTTTTATTTTGTTGGAATTCAAATATTTAGATGAATTAGTCCACTATTTTTTCTAAAATGTTATTTATTTCAATCAAATCTTCCTCCGTACTTTGATACCTTCTTTGGTGTTTGTGTATCAAACGAACGGCTTTTTCAATTAATATTTGGTCTTTACCGGATTTTAAATGTAATTTTTTTATAAAAGCATCGTCCAATTTGGTGGTGTCAATCAAATAATCGTTTCGAATTTTTTCTAAAAAGTAAATGATTTTTTTGTCTATTAAATTGCCATGATTGCCTTCCTGAAAGTATAAATTTCCGATGGTTTTTGTAAAATCAACCGTTGTGTTTTCTAAGGGTTTTATAACGGGCACAATGCGTTGTTTTCGTTTGGCATTGAATAGAATAAACAAAATCATTCCAATTAAAAAGAAATACCAAGCCCATTTTAAGGCGGGATGCGATAAAATAAATCGAAGCGGTGATTGTGAAATTGAATCAGAAAGTAAATTCTTTTGATACCAATATACGGGTCGTTTCGGAATATAAGATAATAATTTTTGGCTATATTCTGAGTGATTGTCTTTCAGCAAATGAAAATTTGAAAATGCTGCAGGTTGTGTATGAAGAAAAAAAGCACCATCATAATAATCTACCTTTATGAAATTGGTAAGTTCTGTACCTCCAATCTTCTGATAACCCAATACGGTTGTATATAATGTGTCAATTTCACTAAAATAATGGCCGGTCATTCCACCATTCATTTTATAAACGGCATCACCAAATTGTTTGTTTGCAAGATAGTTTTGTATCGTATCTTTGAAATAGTAACGATTTTCTATTCTGAAATTCAACGAATCTGCCAATAGTTCTGAGAAAGATTTCATACTCATAAAAGCATGATTGCCTAGCCTCACAAACGTTAGGATTTCAATCATGGATTCATCGTCAATGGTGTTGTCATTGGTTACAGAAAATAGTGTTCCTTTTATGGTGTAGTTTCTCACCAAAGTGTCATAGTCATAATAGGCATCAAAAAACTCATAAGGAGTGGTTACAAAACGTTCAATTTTTTGATTGGATAAAACAGACTCCATTTCCTGATCTAAGACATAAAGACCTAAAGGTGTTTTAGCACTCACTTTGTAGGTTGGACGCCAATCAATAGGTTTTGGTCTGTTAGCGTCTACAAAAATGATTCCCGCTATCACCACGACTAATAAAAGAATATATATTTTTAGCGTTTTGTTCATCTGCCAATAGAATGGATTAGGGTATCAAAAGCTTTCTTGGCTTTTATAAAAGTTACTTCGTCCAGTTCAAATTCACCATACCAAATGTAATTATACAAATAGGAAACATATTCAAACTGCGATTTTATAGCTGGATTTTGAATTTCATACAGATAATCTGAATTGGTTTTTTCAACATCCCATTCAATCACTTGCTTAGC
>JAUXNR010000942.1 GCA_030682755.1 Flavobacterium sp. | reverse complement strand
AATCACACCCTACTCAGCAATCTTCCCCTAATACCCATCCGCTACCAACAACGAAATTGGTCTGTGATCACTCGTCTTAAACTTAGCAGGTTGGCTGGCATTGGTCTTAGCATGAATCGTATGCTCCACAAAACCGGATTTTGCCTTCACTTTTGGTCCGTCGGAATCTCGGTTCACAAACTCTTGCGTAAATAAGATATGATCAATCAATTGCTTTCGTGTCACATCCACCGGTAAATCGGGTAGGGTATAGGTTTGCACGTGCTCAAGTGCCCACCGTTCAATGCGGTCGTTAAACTCAGTAGACCATCGCAAATGTTCCTCATAATCAAAAAGAGCGTGGTTCAAAAAACGTTTCGCAAAAAACACATCACCTTGAATGTTGGAAATCAAATCAAAAAATAAAAACTGGCGTTCAAAAAATTCACGTCCCGGTCCGTCATTCAAATCACCACAAACAATGATTCTGGGGTTGGCTTCTTGCTCAAAACGTTGGTTGATATACATTCGCACATCATAAGCCTCAGTGGCTAATTTTACTCTCGCTTTTAAAGCTTCGGCAACATAATCTTCAGTTAGATTTTTGTTGGCATCAAAAGGATTCATTTGATTGATTTTGCTCTTCAAATGCACCCCAATAACCTCCACCTCATAACCGTTTAAATTTAAAACCAATGTCTGCGGATGCCGCCAATGCGATAATTTTGAACTACTCATCTTGCCCCAATAGTTCACTTGCCATTGCTTTTGACCCGTTAATCCATACCAAATCGAGGGTTCTTGTATTTTTACAAAATGAGCAGCATAAAAAGCCTTTTTAATCAAAAACCATATCCATTGATTGCCGGTAAGGGAAGTTCCCTCCATACCATACAATTTTTTGATGGCTTCTCTAGGATTACTCGGATGGGCCGCTAATAATTCCGCAGTTCCTTCAATCATAGCAACCTGATAAGCACCATTCAAACCACCTTCAGCAGTAGGCTTATCAACCCATTCCTGAATAAGAAGAGGATTACCCGGAGCTTCAATCAAACACAACACATCCGGATCCATTTCAGTAATCTGCAAGGAGATACGTTGCAACCGCCCTTTATGGTCAGGTTGGTTCATAGCTGCCAAAGGCTTGGCCAAGTGTTCAATATTCCATGTAGTTAGTTTCATCATTTTTTTTGTGTATAAACCCGAAGGTTACAATTAAATTAAAAATCAGTAACACGAACCATCAAATAGTCAGAAGAAACTAAGAATGAGTTATTCCAATCCTTTTAACTATCAAGCAATTGGGGGCGTACTTTAAAACCTTAAATTTTTACATAAGACATACCCCAAAGCATACGTTAGGTAGAACCTGTATGCAAAACAAATTACAATCACAATACAGCATAGTCTTGGCAACCTGTAATGTCATTAAATAAAGTTTAAGAAATAATCCCCACCGACCGGCAGGAATTTGTTTTTGGAAAAACGAATATAGAAATAATTGTTTTTCACACAAATAAAATTTATATTTTTTTTAAAAGAATAACAATTGTTTTATCATAAATTAATAAAAATATAAAGTTAATTTATTAAAACTACCAATAAAACAGCACTGTTTTAACAAAAAAATCTCAAAACACCATCATTTTAAAAATTAAGATTTTAGCTACTGTTTAGTCCTAACAAATTAAATTGGTAGTAGGTTTGAAACAATTATAAAATTTTAAAAACCAAAAAAATCAATATCAAAGCACACCTGATTTTGCCACCTTTTAGGGATGGGGCAAAACAAAATCAGGAACCAAAAACCAAAAGAATCGAAAAACATTTTACAAGCTAGCACACCTGATTTTGCCACCCTTTAGGGATGGGGCAATACAAAATCAGGCTTAAAAATTAAAAAATACAGCACTACTATTCTAACCTTAAACCCAATCACCTCAGAACCTCAGCACCTCAGTACCTTAGT
>JAUXNR010000941.1 GCA_030682755.1 Flavobacterium sp. | reverse complement strand
GCTAATCCCAAAATATCAAGAAAAGAATTAGCTGAAAAACTAGGGATTAATGAATCTGCAGTTCAAAAGCATACGGATGCATTAAAAAAGAAAAAAATAATAAAAAGAGAAGGGGACACCACTGGGAGATGGATAATCATAAATTGATAATAACCTGAGTTCGGGATAAGAAATGTTAATAAATATGTTATATATATGATTGAATATCAATAAAATACAGCATTGTAATTGTTTAATTTTGTAGTGCAAAAAACAATAAAAAAACAATAAAACAATGCTGCACGTTAAAATTACAGAAATTTTCTTTCACGCAGATAATTTCTGCAACGAGTTTAAAAACCACTACTCAAAACAATTCTCATTTGAGAAAATTGGAACAGACAAAAAGCAAAGAAATAGACCTTCGTCTTTGTGTGATTCAGAAATAATAACACTGTTAATAGCCTTTCATAGTGGTCAGTTCAGGAATTTCAAACATTTCTACTTACACTACGTATCCGTTCATTTAAAAAGCGATTTTCCTGGATTAGTATCCTACAATCGCTTTGTGGAATTGAGCCATCGGCACGCATTGGTTTTTTTGCTTTTTATAAAATATGCTTGTAAAGCAGAATGTACCGGCATTAGTTTTATCGACTCAACTATTTTAAGAGTTTGTCATAACAAACGTATTAAAAGAAACAAAGTGTTTAAAGGTATTGCAGAGGTCGGAAAATCAACAATGGGGTGGTTCTTTGGGTTTAAGTTGCACTTGATAATTAATGACAAAGGCGAAATACTTTCTTTCTATCTTTCAAAAGGTAATACAGATGATAGAGACCTTAAAACAATCACACAAATGACCAAAGATATATTTGGAAAACTCTTTGGTGATAAAGGATATATATCAAAAGCTTTAAGCGATTTATTGTTTGGAAACGGTATTCAACTTGTTACACAAGTTAGACGTAATATGAAAACAAAAGCATTAAGTAATGAAGAGCGAGTTTTACTCAGAAAACGATCCGTCATTGAGACTGTAAACGATGAATTAAAAAACATGTGTCAAGTAGAACACACTAGACATCGTTCTATTAGCGGATTTCTTTTAAACATATTAGGCGCTATTGCAGCATATGCATTTTTCCCTAAAAAGCCTTCTATAAAAAGTCATGTAGAAGAAACCAATCCTAAACAAATTCAACAGTTTGAGCAGCAATTATCATTAATCCCTTAACCCGAACTCAGGTTATTAATATAAGATTTATCTTCACTTTCATTTTTTGCTGCTACATATTCTTCATTTATTTTTGTAATTACTGTCCATTCTGTTTTTGTTCCATCGCTATT
>JAUXNR010000940.1 GCA_030682755.1 Flavobacterium sp. | reverse complement strand
ACTAATGAATTGTCTCCGGAATTAGAAGAATCATCATCACTTGAACATGATGTGACAAATGCGGCTGCTATAAAAAGCAGTAAAAATTGTTTTTTCATTGTTATTTAGTTGTATCATTTATGGTATACTAAAATAACAATTTTTTCATTAAAAAAGTATATAAATTTGTGATATTATAAAAATTATCAGAAAGATCATTTCGTAGAGAAAATTAAAGAGGCCACCAATTGTTCACTTAATTTTGTTTCCATTTCAAAGAAGTCTTCTTGAATCATATTGGTGTCTTTATCAAAACGATACAATTTCCAACGCTTTTTGTTGTATTCCAATGCCGTTAAATTTTCCACCCAATCACCTGAATTTAAATAGAAAGTAGTTCCGGTTTTATTTACTTTTCGTATCATTTTCGGTTCATGAATATGACCACATATCACGTAATCATAACCGTTTTCTATGGCCAGCTCTGCCGCAGTATGTTCAAAATCGGATATAAATTTGACTGCTTTCTTTACATTGGCTTTTATTTTTTTAGAAAAGGAGTAAGGTTCTTTTCCTAATTTTAATAGAATTTGATTTACCAATCGATTCATTAAAATCAAAAGATCATATCCCCAACCGCCTAATTTTGCTACCCATTTTGAATGTTGCACCGAGGCATCAAAAACGTCACCGTGAAAAATCCAGGCTTTTTTATCATCTAATTCCAAGATCAGTTTGTCAACAATATGAAAATTCCCAATAGAAGCATCACTGAACTTTCGCAACATTTCATCATGGTTTCCGGTGATATAATAGACTTCTGTTCCTTTTGAAGCCAAATCAATAATTTTTTTGATGACTTTTAAATGAGATTTTGGGAAATACGATTTCCTAAACTGCCAAATGTCAATTATATCTCCGTTAAGAATTAGTGTTTTGGGTTTAATAGTAGAAAGGTATTGGTGCAACTCTTTGGCATGACAACCAAATGTTCCCAGATGAATATCTGATAAAACAACTACTTCAACTTTTCTTTTCTTGAGCATACGAATTGAGGTTTTACAAATTAAGTGATTCAATATCAATTCAATTTTACACAATAGTTAAGTTTTAAGAGGACAATATTACTATTGTGTGAATAAACCAATTTCATATTATGTAAATGGAAATTATGTTATTAAACTAAAAACCCTATTTTTGTTGAAACAGATTTTATCATGGCCGGAAATAGTTACGGAACTTTATTTAAACTAACCACATTTGGAGAGTCACACGGCGAAGCTTTGGGAGGTATCATTGATGGATGTCCACCCGGAATTGTTTTGGATTTTGATGCGATTCAGTATGAAATGAATCGCAGAAAACCCGGACAGTCTGCCATTGTTACCCAACGTAAAGAAGCAGATGAAGTGCAGTTTCTGTCCGGACTGTTTGAAGGGAAAACTACAGGAACACCAATAGGTTTTATCATTCCGAATACCAACCAAAAATCAGACGATTATGCTCATATCAAAAATTCGTATCGACCCAGTCATGCGGATTATGTGTATGAAAAAAAATACGGTATTCGTGATTATCGTGGTGGTGGAAGAAGTTCGGCCCGTGAAACCGCGTGTAGAGTAGTGGCTGGAGCTATTGCCAAACAGGTTTTACCTTCCATAAAGATTAATGCGTTTGTTTCTTCTGTAGGAGACATTTTTATAGATAAGCCTTATCAGGAATTAGATTTTTCCAAAACGGAATCCAATCCTGTTCGTTGTCCGGATGAAGCTACTGCCACTAAAATGGAAGCACATATCAAAGAAATAAAAAAACAAGGTGACACGGTTGGAGGTACTATAACTTGTGTCATACAAAATGTGCCAATTGGTTTGGGAGAACCTGTTTTTGATAAATTGCATGCCGAATTAGGAAAAGCCATGCTGTCTATTAATGCCGTTAAAGGTTTTGAATTTGGTAGTGGATTTTGTGGAGCCAGAATGAAAGGAAGTGAACACAACGATTTATACAACGCAGATGGAACTACAAAATCCAATTTGTCCGGTGGCATACAAGGCGGTATTTCCAACGGTATGGACATTTATTTTAGGGTGGCTTTTAAACCGGTTGCCACGCTCATTCAAAGACAAGAAGCCTTAACCACCTCAGGTGAAATTATAGAAACACAAGGCAAAGGCCGACACGATCCTTGTGTAGTTCCCAGAGCCGTACCCATTGTGGAAGCAATGGCTGCTTTGGTTTTAGCCGATTTTTATTTACTAAACAAAATCTATCAATAAGAAATGAAATTACCCCTACATTGGAAAATTGTGATTGGTATGGTAGCCGGATTACTCTTCGGTTATTTGATGAAAAACCTCGAAATGAAAGGCATTGTTGTTGATTGGATTAAGCCTTTCGGAACCATTTTTATCAACCTCCTTAAAATGATAGCCGTTCCCTTGATTGTGGTTTCATTAATTGTAGGGCTATCTGATTTAAAAGATATTTCAAAGCTTTCAAAACTAGGCGGAAGAACCGTTATATTTTATTTGTTTTCTACCGTAACCGCTGTTTCTATCGGATTGGTTTTGGCTAATGTGATTAAACCCGGTAGTTTCATTAACGAAGCATCGCGAGTAAGTTTGTTGGAAAATTTTGCAGGTGATGCCGCTCAAAAAATTGAACTGGCTGAAAAAGCCAAGAATAGTGGTCCTTTGCAACCGTTAGTGGATATTGTCCCGGATAATTTTTTTAATGCCTTAAGCAACAACGGAAGCATGCTACAAGTAATCCTATTTGTGATTTTATTAGGCATTGGTTTAATTTTAATTGACGAACAAAAATCAAAACC